>NZ_JBVJGT010000007.1:0-207316 GCF_055587185.1 Micromonospora sp. NPDC048040
GCTTCGACTCCTGCAGCGCCGTCGCGATCGACACGACCGCGGCCCGCTCGTCCATCCCGGCCTTCTTCGTCGCCGCGATGATCGCCTTCACGTTGGCGACCTGCTCATCCGACAGGTCGATGCGCGACTGCGCACCCTGCACGCCATGCGGGATCAGCTTCGCGGTGTCCACAGCCGGCTTGTCCGCCGCCACGGCCACCGCCACAGGCTTACCCGACTCGACGGTCGGGGCGGCGTGAGTGGCAGCCGGACCGGCGAACACACCACCGGCAAAGGCCAGGCCAGCGATACCGAGAACGCTCTTACGCATGATCGTGTTCATCAGATGCTCCATTCGGGGGTTGGCACCACATGCCGAAGGGGGGTTCAGCGGGGCGCAAGCACCGTCCGGCGCTCAACAAACTCAAAGGGGATCCGGCGTCACGCGCCGGGAAGAATCAGACCGGCCGTCTGAAAACCACGGGAGTGGCCTGTGTCGCGGGGGCGTGGGGGTCGCCCCTTCATCGGCCGGGACCATGTGTAACGACCGGCGACCCACCAACATTCCGGGTCCGGGTCCGGGTCCGGGTCCGGGGGCCTGCGCGCCAGCCCGTCGGGGCGGCGGCGTTGGTCCTGCTCGGTCGTACGCAGGGTGTAACGACCCCGGCCCGGCCACGATTCCGCCCCCACGATGCCCCCGGTCACACCCGAAACCGGACCCACGGGACGCCACCATCCCGGCTCCTGTCGAGCTGCCCGCACAGACGGGACACAACCAGACCCCACGGGTGCCGCCATCTTGTCCCTGTCGAGCTGCCCGCACAGATGGGGCACACGCGCCGCCGCAGGCGACCGAGCCTGGTGTGACGGGTGGTCCCACAGATGGGGCAGGTCGATAGCGCCATGTCATCCAACCCACCCGGACTTGGCCGACAGCGGGTCGACGGGTCGCCACCCCGCAGCCGACCCCACGCCGACATCATCCCGGCGCCAGCGTCCGGGCCGCTCGGTGTAACACCGCCACACCCGTTTCCGCCCGATGCCGATACCGACACCACGCCGACGCCACGCCGACGCCTCACCAACCCCCACGGCCGACGCTCTGCGGACGTACCGCGACAGCCGTACCCGCGCAACCGACATCCAGGCACGGACGGCGCGCGACCACCGACGGGGTGTGGCCCGCCGTGCCCGGCGCAGGGATCAAGCCTGACCGCCCGGAGCCGGGCACGGCGGGCCACACCCCCACCACCACGCACCGCAACCCAACACCCCACCACGACCGCACAGCGGTCCACCCCCGACCAAGACCGCACAGCGCACGTGACCGCCGCCACACAAGAAACGAACCGGTTCCGTATCGAAACTCCAACCCCTACGCTGACATCAAATACGAGTCTGACCCGTATCGAAAACGGGGCCGGGGGGAGAACCAGAGATGCAACCGCACGAGAACACCGGACATCCGAGGAGGTGGGCGATCCTCGGGGTGCTCGTGATCAGCCTGCTCGTCGTCGTCCTGGACAACACCATCCTCAACGTCGCGCTGCGTACGCTCGCCGACCCGGTGCACGGCCTCGGCGCGAGCCAGGGCGAGCTGGAGTGGTCGATCAACTCCTACACCCTGGTCTTCGCCGGCCTGCTGTTCACCTTCGGCGTGCTCGGCGACCGCGCCGGGCGCAAGCGTTTCCTGCTGATCGGCCTGGTGCTCTTCGGGCTGGCGTCGCTGCTGTCGGCGTACGCGCAGAGCCCGGGGCAACTCGTCGCGGCCCGCGCGCTGATGGGCGTGGGCGGCGCGGCCATCATGCCGGTCACGCTCTCGATCATCTCCAACGTCTTCGACCCCCGGGAGCGGGGCCGGGCGATCGGCGTCTGGGCCGGCGCGGTCGGCCTGGCGGTGGCGATCGGCCCGATCCTCGGCGGCGCGCTGCTGGAGCACTACTGGTGGGGCTCCGTCTTCCTGATCAACGTGCCGGTGGTCGCACTCGGGGTGGTGCTGGTGGCGATCCTGGTGCCCGAGTCGCGGGACCCGAATCCGGGACGCGTCGACGTCGTCGGCGTGCTGCTGTCGGTGGTCGGCCTGGTCGCCCTGACGTACGGCATCATCGACGGCGGCGAGCACGGCTTCGACCGCCCAATGGTCTGGGCCGCGATCCTCGGCGGCCTGGCGGTGCTGGCCTGGTTCGTCGCGTACGAGCGGCGCAGCGACCACCCGTCGCTGGACGTGCGGCTGTTCCGGGTGCCCCGCTTCGCCGCCCCGGTGGCGATCGTCGGGCTGATCTTCTTCGCCGCGATGGGCGTGATGTTCTTCAGCTCGTTCTACCTGCAACTGGTGCGCGGCTACAGCCCGCTGGAGACCGGCCTGCTCTTCCTGCCCTTCGCGGTGGCCCAGCTCGTCTTCGCCCCGCGCAGCGCGGCGATGGTCCGCCGGTACGGCGGCAAGGCGGTCGCCGTGGTCGGGCTGGCGCTGACCGTGGTGGCGCTCGGCGCGTTCGCCTTCGTCGGCGAGAGCACCCCGATCTGGGTGGTGCTGGTCTTCTTCTTCCTCCAGGGCGTCGGGATGGCCAACATCATGCCCCCGGCCACGGAGTCGATCATGTCGGCGCTGCCCCGGGAGAAGGCCGGGGTCGGCTCGGCGGTCAGCAACACCGTCCGGCAGGTGGCCGGCGCGCTCGGTGTGGCGGTGCTCGGGTCGGTGCTCTCCGCGGTCTACCGTGCCGACGTCGACCCTGCGCTGCGGGACCTGCCCGCCGGGGCGCGCGAAGCGGCCGGCGAGTCGATCTCCGGCGCGTACGCCGCAGCGGGTCAGCTCGGGCCGGCGGCGCCGCAGTTGATCGCGGTGGCCGACGACGCCTTCGTGGCCGCGATGCACTGGGCGGCGGGCCTCGCCGCAGCGGTCGCCGCCGTCGGCATCCTCGTGGTGCTGCGCTGGATGCCCGGTCGCGCCGCGGCCCCGGTGGCGGCGCCGGTGCCGGCGGCTGAACCCGAGTTGGCCGGGACCGCCTAGGTTCGGGGACAATGTCCGACATGACTTCCACCGCCGACGCTCCGCGGTCGCCCGGGCGACCGCGGAGCGTCCGCGCGGACGAGGCGATCCTCGAGGCCACCCTCGACCTGCTCGCCCAGGGCAGCACGATCGAGTCCATCTCGATCGAGTCGATCGCCGCCCGGGCCGGCGTGGGCAAGGCCACCATCTACCGCCGCTGGCCCGGCAAGGACGCGTTGCTGACCGACGCGCTGCGCCGGCTCAAGGGCAACCCGCCGGCGCCGCCCGGCCGGTCGGTCCGCGACGACCTGGTGGTGCTGGTCGGCGCGGTCGGGCACAACATCGACCCGCGGGCGGCGCGGATCATGCCCTGCCTGGTGCCGCGGGTGAACCGCAGCCCGGACGAGTACCAGCTCTACCAGAGCATCATCGAGCCGCGCCGGGCGCTGATGCGGGAGGTGCTGCGCCGGGGGATCCGCACCGGCGAGCTGCGCGCCGACATCGACGTCGAGGTCACCATGGCGATGCTGACCGGCCCGATGCTGATCCAGCGGGTGCTGCGCTGGCACCCCGACCTCGACGAGGCGTCCCTGCCGGAGAAGATCGTCGACGGCGTCCTGGACGGCATCCGCGCCCGCTGACCCCGGCCACCGCCTCGGTCCCGCCCGCCGGTACGGCGACCCGGTTCCGGCACGCGGCACGGCCGGCGGGACCGTCAGCCGGCCGGCGTACGCAGGCGGTGCAGGCGCAGGGCGAGCTGGACCTCCAGCGCCCGCTCCGGCTTCTGCCAGTCCGCGCCGAGCAGCTGCCCGACCCGCTCCAGCCGCTGGGTCACCGTGTTGACGTGCACGTGGAGCAGCTCGGCGGCCCGGGCCAGGCTGCCGCCCACCCCGAAGTACGCCTCCAGCGTCTTCACCAGCGCGGTGCCCCGGCGGGCGTCGTAGTCGACCACCGGCCCGACGGTGGCCCTCAGGAACCGGTCCACGTCCTTGTCGCCGCCGTCGCCGACCGCCCCCAGCAGCAGCCCGACGAAACCCAGCTCGGCGGTGCTCGCGCCCTGCCCCGACCGGCCCAGCGCGCCCAGCGCGGTGAGGCAGCGGTCGGCCTCGGCGAACGTGGTGGCCAGCGACGCCGGCCCCGTCGACGGGCCGCTCGCCCCGGCGGTCACCGGCCGGCCGGTCACCCGGGACAGGTCCCGGGCCACCGCCCGGGCGTTGCCGCCCGCGTCCCGGCCCGGCAGCATCAGCACCACCCGCCCGTCGCGGGCCGCCGCCAGCCCACCCCGCGTCGAGGCGTACGTGGTGGCCCACGACAGCACCCGCTGCCGGGCCGAGCCTGTCGCGGCGATCGCGTCGTCGCCGACCGCCACCAGCACGTGCGGCGCGTCCAGGTCCACCCCGAGCCGGCGGGCCCGGCTGCGCAGCGCGTCGGTGTCCCGCAGCGGCCGGGCGATCAGGTCGTCGAGCAGCTCGCCCCGGACCCTCCCCTCCGCCTCGGCGACGGTGCGCCGGAACAGCAGCAGCAGCGCGGTCACCAGCGACGCCCGCTCCAGGATCCGCTGGTCGGCGTCGACCAGCTCGTCGTCGGGGCGCAGCACCAGCGCGCCCATGTTCTCCGCGCCGGCCACCACCGCGGCGTACCAGAGCGGCCCCCGGCGCACGCTGCGCCCCTCCGTACGCGACGCGGCCACCGCCTCCACCATGTCCGCCCGGTCCGGCTCGTCGATCTCGCCGACCCGGGCCAGCAGCCGGCCCTCCGCGTCCAGCGCCAGCAGCGCCCCGCCGAGCACGTCGGTGACCGCCGCGGCCACGTCCTCCACGCCGCCGCCGCGCAACACCAGCGCGGTCATCCGGTCGTGCGCCGCCGCGGCCCGCTCCACCGAGCTGCTGTGGGCCCGGATGGTGGTGTTCGCCGCCGACAGCTCCTCCAGCGCCGCCCTGGTCTCGGCGAGCAGCCGCGCGGTGTCGATCGCCACCGCCGCGTGCGCGGCGAGGGAGACCAGCAGCGCCACCTCCTCCCGGACGAACGGCCGGGCCGAGCGGTTGGCCGCGTAGAGCACGCCGATCGAGGTCGAGCCGAGCCGCAGCGGTACGCCCAGGATGGCCACCAGGCCCTCCTCGCCCACCCCGGCGTCGATCTCGCCGGTGTGGTGGAAGCGGTCGTCCTCCGGGTAGTTCGCCGTGACGTACGGGGCGCCGGACTGGGCCACCAGGCCGCCGAGGCCGGCGCCCATCGGCAGCCGCAGCCGCTGGAAGCGGGCGGAGACCGAGCCGTCGGTGACCCGCATGTAGGTGTCGCCGCGTTCGTCGTCGTTGAGCGTCATGTAGGCGACGTCCGCGCCGAGCAGGTTGCGCGCCCGGTGCACGATCGCGCGCAGCACGTCGTCGAGGTCGCGTAGCCCGGCCAGGTCGCTGACCGTGTCGTACAGGCCGGAGAGCTCGACCTCCCGACGTCGGCGGCGTTCCAGCAGCGCGCGGACCCGCAGCGCCACCGTCTTGGCCTGCTCCAGCTCGGCGAGCCGGTCGGGCGGCAGCCCGGCGGCGCGCGCGGCGACGAGCGGCCCCTCGAACTCCACCGCGGCGGCCTCGCGGGCGAGCAGTTCCAGGAACTCCACCGGTGACGACATGACCGACATTGTGCGGCTTGCCACTAGTTCGCCGTCCAGCCCCCGTCGAGCGCGATGGACGCGCCCGTGATGAACGCCGCCGGCGGGGAGCAGAGGTACGCCACCAGTTCGGACACCTCCTCCGGCTCGATCAGCCGCTTGATCGCCGCCCGGGCCAGCATGATCTTCTCGACGACTTCCGCCTCCGGGATGCCGTGGCTGGCCGCCTGGTCGGCGATCTGGCTCTCCACCAGCGCGGTCCGCACGTACGCCGGGTTGATGCAGTTGGCGGTCACGCCGTGCGCGGCGCCCTCCAGAGCCACCACCTTCGACAGCCCCTCCAGGGCATGCTTCGCCGAGACGTACGCCGACTTGTACGGCGAGGCGCGCAGCCCGTGCACCGAGGAGATGTTGACGATGCGCCCCCAGCCCTTGGCGTACATGTGCGGCAGCGCCCGGCGGATGATCAGGAACGGCGCCTCCACCATCACCCGGTGCAGGTAGGCGAAGCGCTCCGTGGAGAACTCCTGCACCGGCGCCACGTGCTGGAGGCCCGCGTTGTTCACCACGATGTCCACGTCCGCGTCGAGCCGGTTCACCGCCTCGGCGTCCGCCAGGTCCACGCCCTCGGCCCGGCCGCCGGCCTCCGCCGCCACCGCCTTGGCCGCCTCGATGTTGCGGTCCACCACCAGGACCTTGGCGCCGGCGGCCCCGAGCCGCAGGGCACAGGCGCGGCCGATGCCGCTGCCGCCCCCGGTCACCAGGGCGGTACGACCAGCGAGGTCGACGTGTACGACGTGGGGCACCGCCACGGGTTCTGCCGTCATGGCGCATGAAGTTACGAGCTGTGTGTCCGGGCGCACATGGGGCGGCGGCACATACTCGACGGCCGGAGTGTGTGGTCCACACGGCAGGTCGGCGGCGTGTCGGCGCGCCCGGCGTGTCCCCGACACCGGGCTGTCGTCCGGCTCGGTAGGGTGTCGAACACACGTACTGCTGACGGTTGGGGGAGGAGGCGGCGTGCGGGTGCTCGGCGTCGACCCGGGGCTGACCCGGTGCGGGGTCGGCGTGGTCGAGGGCGTGCCGGGGCGGCCCTGCACGTTGGTCGCCTACTACGTCGTCTACACCGACCCCGGCGACGAGCTGCCGCTGCGCCTGCTGCACCTGGACCGCTCGCTCACCGACCTGGTCGCCGAGCACCGGCCGGACAGCGTCGCCGTCGAGCGGGTGTTCAGCCAGCACAACGTCCGCACGGTGATGGGCACCGCCCAGGCCAGCGGGATCGCCGTGCTCGCCGGCGCCCGCGCCGGGTTGCCCGTGCAGACCTACACGCCCAGCGAGGTGAAGGCGGCCGTGACCGGTTCCGGTCAGGCCGACAAGGCCCAGATGACGGCCATGGTCACCCGGCTGCTGCGGCTGCCCGAGCCGCCGAAGCCGGCGGACGCCGCCGACGCCCTCGCCCTGGCCATCTGTCACGTGTGGCGCGGCGGGACGCGCTCCAAGCTGGCCGCCGCGGCCGACCGGGTACGACGAGGAGGAGCCAGATGATCGCCAGCGTGCGCGGGGTGGTGACCGCGACCGGTCCGGACCACGCGGTCGTGGAGGTCGGCGGGGTGGGCCTGGCGGTGCAGTGCGCCCCCGGCACCCTCGCGGAGCTGCGGGTCGGCCAGCCCGCCCGGCTGGCCACCAGCCTGGTCGTCCGGGAGGATTCGCTCACCCTCTACGGCTTCGCCGACGACGACGCCAAGCAGCTCTTCGAGCTGCTGCAGACCGCCAGCGGGGTCGGTCCCCGGCTGGCCCAGGCCGTGCTCGCCGTGCACACCCCCGACGCGGTGCGCAAGGCGATCGCCAACGCCGACACCGCCGCGCTGACCCGGGTGCCCGGCATCGGCAAGAAGGGCGCCGAGCGCCTGGTCCTGGAGCTGCGGGACCGGGTCGGCCCGGTCCCGGTCGGCGCCGACGGAGCGGCCGGGGTGACCGGCGGGGCGTGGCCCGAGCAGGTGCGGCAGGCGCTGGTCGGGCTCGGCTGGACGGCCGGGCAGGCCGACCAGGCGGTCGCCGCGGTGGCGGAGACCGTCGACGGTGACGTGCCGCCCGTGCCGGTGCTGCTCAAGCAGGCCATCCGACTGCTGGGCCGCACCCGGTGACCGGTCCCGACGGCAACCTGGTCTCCGCCTACGTCAACGACGCGGAACGGGACGCGGAGGCCAGCGTCCGGCCGAAGCGGCTGGAGGAGTTCATCGCCCAGCACCGCGTACGCGACCAGCTCGACCTGCTGCTCCAGGGCGCGATGCGGCGCGGCTCCCCGCCCGACCACATCCTCCTCTCGGGCCCGCCTGGCCTCGGGAAGACGACGTTGGCCAACATCGTCGCCGCCGAGCTGGGCTCGGGCATCCGGGTGACCAGCGGCCCGGCGATCGAGCGTTCGGGCGACCTGGCGGCCATCCTGACCAGTCTCGCCGAGGGCGACGTGCTCTTCATCGACGAGATCCACCGGATCGCCAAGCCGGCCGAGGAACTGCTCTACAGCGCGATGGAGGACTTCCGGGTCGACGTGGTCGTCGGCAAGGGCCCGGGCGCGACCGCCATCCCGCTCGACGTCGAGCCGTTCACCCTGGTCGGCGCGACCACCCGCTCGGGCCTGCTGACCGGGCCGATGCGGGACCGCTTCGGCTTCGTCGCGCACCTCGACTTCTACTCCCCGGCCGACCTGGAGGTGCTGCTGCGCCGTTCGGCCCGGATCCTCGGCGTGCCGATCACCGACGACGGCGCCGCCGAGATCGCCGGCCGCTCCCGGGGCACCCCGCGGATCGCGAACCGGCTGCTGCGCCGGGTCCGCGACTTCGCCGAGGTCCGGGCCGACGGCGTGGTCACCGTGGAGACCGCCCGGGCCGCCCTGACGGTGTACGACGTCGACGCGCTCGGCCTGGACCGGCTGGACCGGGCGGTGCTGACCGCGCTGGTCGACTCGTTCCGGGGCGGCCCCGTCGGCCTGTCCACCCTGGCCGTGGCGGTGGGGGAGCAGCCGGACACGGTCGAGGAGGTGTGCGAGCCGTTCCTGGTGCGCGCCGGCCTGCTGGCCCGTACGCCGCGCGGCCGGGTCGCCACCGAGGCCGCCTGGCGGCACCTGGGGCGTACGCCACCGAATGGTACATTTGGCGCGGATGCCCCTCGCTCGCCCGATCTGTTCTCGGTGGACGCCGATCAGCCGTGATGCGAACGTGATCTGTGCCGCATTCGGCGTTCCCAGGTGCAGGGATTAGACTCGCGCCGGTCTGTACAGGACGTGAGAATCCGCCTCCGCTCCGGCACGCCCGTGCCGGGTCGGCGGCCAATGGGAAGGTCTTTCACCGTGCTTTACGCAGCAGAGGGCGGCGGGGGTGCCGGCAGCCTGACGCCGATCCTCATGATCGCTCTGCTCTTCGGCGTCATGTACTTCATGATGATCCGCCCCCAGCAGAAGCGCCGCCGCGAGGCGGAGGCCATGCAGTCCGCGCTCGCCCCCGGCGACGAGGTGGTCACGATCGGCGGGCTCTACGGCACGGTCACCGGGGTGGACGACGACACCGTCCTGCTGGAGGTCGCGCCCGGTGTGCAGACCCGGTACGCCCGCCCGGCGATCGCCCGGGTGGTCAGCCAGGCGGAGCGTCCCGCCGAGCCGGCCGCCGAGGACGCGGACGCCGTCAAGGAGTGAGGCGTCGCTCCCGCCCCGGGGCGGCGGTCGCCGGCTCGCGGTGACCGCCGTGCCGGAAGGGGCAGCGGAGACGACGTGAAAACTGGATAGTTGGGCCCGACGGCGGGAGCCGGCACGTCCACGCTCCGCTCGGCGCCCCCGCGCCGCGACGTCGGGGCCCGCGTGCCGGCCCCCGACGCCGGCCCGTCAGGACCGCCGGCCGCACCGGCCGACACCCGCCGCACCAGCGGCGCGACCGTACAGGGAGACAGGACAGCCGTGGCACCACCTCAGGGACAGATGCGCCCCGGACGGCAACTGGCCGTGCTCGGGCTCATCTTCGTCGTCCTCTATCTTTTGGTGTTCTTCGCGGGCGGCGCCAGCGGCAGCCTGAAGGACCGGCTGGAGCCCAAGCTCGGCCTGGACCTCGTCGGCGGCACCCGGCTGACGCTGGAGGCGACCAACACCGTCGACGGCCGGGCCCCGACGGCGGAGAACCTCGAGGAGGCCCGCCAGATCATCGAGAGCCGCGTCAACGCCTTCGGCGTCGCCGAGGCCGAGGTGGTCACCGAGGGCAACCGCAACATCGTGATCTCCCTGCCCGGTGAGAACCGCGACATCACCGAGGTCGGCAGCGCCGCCGAGCTGCGCTTCCGCAAGCTGCTCAAGGCCGCCGACGGCAGCGGCGCGGCCGCCGCCCCGGCGCCGCCCGCCACCCCGGCGCCGTCCGGCAGCGCGACCCCGGCCCCGTCCGGCAGCGCGAAGCCCTCGGCCAGCGCCTCCCCGTCCGGCACCGCCGGGCCGAAGGTGACCCCGTCGGCGAGCGGCGGCCAGGGCGGCATGGCGCCGGCGCCGAGCGCCAGCCCGTCGGCGTCGGCTCCGGCCTCGCCGAGCGCCGCGGCGCCCTCGCCGAGTGCGAGCGGCGAGCCGGTGCCGCAGAGCGTCGAGGAGCAGCGCAAGGCCGTCGAGCAGAAGGTCGGCGCCGCCGCCTGGGCCGCCGCGAGCGGCCTCCAGGCACCGGCCGACCTGGCCGCCGACCCGTCGCTGGCGGAGAAGCTCAAGCCGTTCGCCGCCCTCGACCCGCGCGAGGTCGCGGTGCTGCCGGCGCAGATGCAGTTCAACGTGCCGCAGATCAGCTGTGCCCAGCTCGACAAGCGGCCGCCGGCGTCGATCTCCGCCCCCGACCAGCAGGTGGTCGCCTGCGAGGACGGCGCCGCGAAGTACCTGCTCGACCAGGCGAAGGTGCTCGGCACCGACGTCGACGACGCCAACGCGGTGCTCGACCAGACCAGCCAGTGGGTGGTCAGCCTGGACTTCTCCGGCGCCGGCCAGGACAAGTGGACCAACCTGACCCGCGAGGCCTTCAACAACGAGGGCCAGGCCTGCGACGCCACCGCCCTCGGCCAGGACGGCAAGTGCCGCGTCGCCGTCGTGCTGGACAACGAGATCGTCTCCTCGCCCGAGATCCAGGGCGTGCTGACCGGCAACTCGCAGATCACCGGCAACTTCACCCAGAAGGACGCCAGCACCCTCGCCGGCCAGCTCCGCTACGGCGCGCTGCCGGTGACCTTCGACGCGCAGGAGTCGCAGAACGTCACCGCCACCCTGGGCGCCAGCCACCTGCGGGCCGGCCTCCTCGCGGCGGGCATCGGCATGGCGCTGGTCATCATCTACTCGTTCTTCTACTACCGCCTGCTCGGCTCGGTGATCTTCCTGAGCCTGATCCTCTCGGCGCTGCTGGTCTTCGGCGCGCTGGTGGTGCTCGGCCGGCAGATCGGCTTCACCCTCACCCTCGCCGGCATCGCCGGAATGATCGTCTCGCTCGGTGTGGCGGCGGACTCGTTCGTCATCTACTTCGAGCGGCTCAAGGACGAGATCCGGGAGGGGCGCAGCCCCCGCAGCGCCGTCCCGCGCGCCTGGATCCGGGCCCGCCGGACCATCATCTCGGCCAACGCGATCACGCTGATGTCGGCGGTGGTGCTCTACGTCGTCTCGGTCGGCGCGGTCAAGGGCTTCGCCTTCGCCCTCGGCCTGGCGACCGTGCTGGACCTGGTCGTGGTCTTCCTCTTCCGGCACCCGATCATGACGATGTTCGCCCGCACCCGGGCGTTCCTGTCCCCGCGGGTCAGTGGTCTCGGGCGGGCGCTTCCGGCCCGGACGGCCGACGAGGCCAAGCCCCGCAACCCGCGCGTGAAGGAGGCCTGAGATGGCAAAGAGTGGTCTCGCGAGCCGCCTCTACCGCGGCGAGGCCGGCCTCGACATCATCGGCCGGCGCAAGCTCTGGTTCGGCGTCGCCGGCACGTTGATCCTGCTGGCGGTGCTCAGCTTCGGGCTGCGCGGATTCCACCTCGGCATCGAGTTCGCCGGCGGCAACTCGTTCCAGATCCCGGCCAGCGTCGGCACGCTGGAGCAGACCGAGGCGAAGGTCAAGACGGCCCTCGCCACGGCCGGCGACGGCGCCAACGTGGTCACCACGCAGAAGGTCGGCGGCACCGGCGGCGACTTCTACGAGGTGCGCACCACGCAGCTCGACACCGAGCAGGCCAACGCCGTCAAGGTCGAGATCGCCGAGGAGTTCGGCATCGACCCCACCACCATCAGCGGCAACCAGGTCAGCGAGGCGTGGGGCAGCCAGGTCACGTCCCGGGCGTTGCTCGGTCTGGTCATCTTCATCGCGCTGGTGATGGTGTACCTGATCCTGCGGTTCGAGTGGCGGATGGCGGTCGCCGCCGTCTCCTCGCTGATCATGAACCTGATCCTCACCGCCGGCGTCTACTCGCTGGTCGGCTTCGAGGTCACCCCGTCGACGGTCATCGGCTTCCTCACGATCCTGGGCTTCGCGCTCTACGACGTGGTGGTGGTCTTCGACAAGGTGCAGGAGAACACCCGCGGCATCACCGCGAACAACAACCAGACGTACGGCGAGGCGGCCAACCTGGCGATCAACCAGAGCCTCATGCGGTCGCTGAACACCTCGGTGGTGGCGCTGCTGCCGGTCGGTGGTCTGCTCTTCATCGGTGCCGGCCTGCTCGGCGCGGGCACCCTGAAGGACCTCGGCCTGGTGCTCTTCGTCGGTATGGCGGTGGCGTTCCTGACCTCGATCCTGCTGGCCACGCCGCTGCTGGTGCTGCTCAAGAACTACGAGCCGCGGATCCAGGCGCACAACAAGCGGGTGCTGGCCCGCCGGGGCGCCCTGGCGCGCGGCGAGGTCACCCCGAAGGGTGCGTCCGGCTCCGTGGAGGCGGCGGACGAGCCGGTCGACCCCGAGTCGGCGGCGCTGGCCGGCGCCGCGCCGAAGGTGGGCGCGCGGCCGGCCGGGAAGCGGTCGACGGGCGCGCGCGGCAGCCGGCCGTCCGGCGGCGGCAACCGGCCGGGTGGCGGCAAGCGGCGCTGACCTGGGCCGGCGACACCCGGTAGGAATCGAACCGACGGCGTCCTTCATGCTGTGCGAGCAGCAGGGAGGACGCCGTCGTCGTGGAAGGGGAGCGGACTGCCGTGACGGAGACCCACAGCACCGGGGTACGGGGAGACAGCGGCCTGGAGGCCGCGAAGCTGGTGGCCAGCCGGGTGCTCGACGTGCCCGACTTCCCCAAGCCCGGTGTCATGTTCAAGGACCTGATGCCGCTGTTCGCCGACGGTGCGGCGTTCCGCCAGGTGGTCGACACGATCGTCGCGTACCACGGGCGGGACTCGTTCGACGCCGTCGTCGGGATGGAGGCGCGCGGGTTCGTGGTCGCGGCGGCCGTCGCGTACGCGACCGGGGTCGGCGTGGTGCCGGTGCGCAAGGCCGGGAAGCTGCCCCGCCCGGCGTACTCGGCCTCCTACGACCTGGAGTACGGCCAGGCCACCCTGGAGGTGCACCAGGACGCGTTCACGGCCGGGCACCGGGTGCTGGTGGTCGACGACGTGCTGGCCACCGGCGGCACCGCCGAGGCGACGCTGGACCTGGTGGAGCGGGCCGGGGGCACCGTGGCCGGCTTCACCGTGCTGCTGGAACTCGGCTTCCTCGGCGGGCGGGAGCGGTTGTCGCCGCGCCCGGTGCATGCCCTGCTGACCGTTTGAGCACCCCGACCGTCGGGCGGACCCGGTGCGGTCCGTCCGGCGGAGCGGCGGGGCACCGTGCGTGCGGGTAGCATTGCCCTTTGCTGACCGGGCGGGGTCCGTCCGGGCGGCGCGAGACCAGGCCGACCGGCGCACGGTCGGTGTATTCCCGGCGAGCGGTGAGGAGGCCGGTGTCCCACGATGTCGCCCCTCCGGTGGAGGGCACGGTGCACCCGACAGGCGACGCGGACGGCTCGGTGACCGCACGGAACGGTGACGCGCCGACCCGGGGCGCGGGCTCCGGCAACGGCTCCGGCGTGACCGATCCGGCCGACACCGCGCGGTCCGGCGCGACGGCCGGCCCGGCCGGTGGCGCGGGCGCGGCGACCGAGGGGGTCGTGCTCCCGTTCCCCGGCGACGGTGATCCCCTGCCCAGCGCCGGCTTCGCGCTCTCCACCGCGCCCACCGGCCGCCGCGTCCGCGCCAGGCTGGCGCGGTTCAACGCGCCGTGGCAGTCCTCGCAGGTCAGCGAGGTGCTCGAGCCGCTGATCTCTACCCATCGGGACGCCCACCCCAAGGCCGACGCGCGGCTGCTCCAGCGCGCCTTCGACACCGCGGCCCGCTGGCACTCGGGTCAGTACCGCAAGTCCGGCGACCCCTACATCACCCACCCGCTCGCGGTGGCCACCATCCTGGCCAACCTCGGGATGGACACCACCACCCTGGTCGCCGCGCTGCTGCACGACACCATCGAGGACACGGAATACACGCTCGACCAGATGCGCGCCGACTTCGGCGGCGAGGTCGCGCTGCTCGTCGACGGGGTCACCAAGCTCGACAAGGTCAAGCTGGGCGACGCGGCCAAGGCCGAGACGATCCGCAAGATGGTCGTCGCGATGGCCAAGGACCCGCGGGTGCTGGTGATCAAGCTGGCCGACCGGCTGCACAACATGCGTACCCTCACCTTCCTGCCCCGCCCGAAGCAGGAGCAGAAGGCGAAGGAGACGCTGGAGATCCTGGCCCCGCTGGCTCACCGGCTGGGTATGAACACCATCAAGTGGGAGCTGGAGGACCTCGCCTTCGGGACGCTCTTCCCGAAGCGCTACGAGGAGATCAATCGGCTGATCGGGGAGCACCAGCCGCAGCGCGAGGCGCTGCTGCGTCAGGTGACCCAGAAGGTGCAGACCGACCTGAAGGCCGCCAAGATCAAGGCGGAGACCACCGGCCGGCCGAAGCACCTCTACTCGATCTACCAGAAGATGATCGTGCGGGGTCGCGACTTCAACGACATCTACGACCTGGTCGGGGTGCGGATCCTGGTCGACACGGTGCGGGACTGCTACGCGGCGCTGGGCGTGATCCACGCCAACTGGCAGCCGGTGCCGGGCCGGTTCAAGGACTACATCGCGATGCCCAAGTTCAACATGTACCAGTCGTTGCACACGACGGTCATCGGGCCCACCGGCAAGCCGGTGGAGATGCAGATCCGCACGTACGCGATGCACCGCACCGCCGAGTTCGGCATCGCCGCGCACTGGAAGTACAAGGAGCACAAGGGCACCCAGATCGTCGGCCCGCCGGCGCACATCGACGAGATGACCTGGCTGCGCCAGCTGCTGGACTGGCAGCGGGAGGCGGCGGACCCGAGCGAGTTCCTCGACGCGCTGCGCTTCGACCTGTCCAGCCAGGAGGTGTACGTCTTCACCCCGAAGGGTGACGTCATCCCGCTGCCGACCGGGTCGACGCCGGTGGACTTCGCGTACGCGGTGCACACCGAGGTCGGGCACAAGTGCATCGGGGCGCGGGTCAACGGCAAGCTGGTGCCGTTGGAGTCGACGCTGTCCAACGGCGACGTGATCGAGATCTTCACCTCGAAGTCCGACACGGCCGGGCCGACGCAGGACTGGCTGGGCTTCGTCAAGAGCCCTCGGGCGCGCACGAAGATCCGCCAGTACTTCAACAAGGAGCGGCGCGAGGAGGCGATCGAGGCCGGCAAGGACGCGATCGTCAAGGCGATGCGCAAGCAGGGCATGCCCCTGCAGCGGATGCTCACCTCCGACGCGCTGATGGCGATCGCCCGGGACCTGCACCTGGCCGACGTCGCCTCGCTCTACGCCGCGGTCGGCGACAGCCAGGTCTCCGCCCAGTCGGTGGTGCAGAAGCTGATGGCCGCGTACGGCGGCGAGGAGGGCGCGGCGGAGGACATCGCCGAGACCGCCGTCGCCACCCGGCTGCCGCGCAGCCGGCAGAGCAGCGCGGATCCGGGCGTCGTGGTCCGCGGGGTCAGCGACGTGTGGATCAAGCTGGCCCGCTGCTGCACCCCCGTCCCGCCGGACTCGGTCTTCGGCTTCGTGACCCGCTCCGGCGGGGTGAGCGTGCACCGCGACGACTGCGCCAACGCCGAGGACCTGCGGGCGCAGAACGAGCGGGTGGTCGAGGTGAGCTGGAAGCTCACGTCCGCGTCGACGTTCCTGGTCGCCATCCAGGTCGAGGCGCTGGACCGGCACAAGCTGCTCGCCGACGTCACCCGGGTGCTCTCCGACGAGCGGGTCAACATCCTGTCCGCGACGGTCACCACGACGCGCGACCGGGTGGCGGTGAGCCGGTTCAGCTTCGAGATGGCCGACCCGAAGCACCTGGGCCACCTGCTGGCCGCGGTCCGCAAGGTCGACGGCGTCTTCGACGCCTACCGCGTCACCTCCGGCGCCTGAACTTGGGTTCAGTTACATCGATGGTCGCCGCAGGGTTACAGGTGATCTCGGTAGCCCCGCCCGGAGTGGATCTTTCCGTTCGCTGGGCTGCAGCCCGCCAGTTCCGCGAACTCGTCAGGCTGCTCGCCGAGCGCGGCGGTGACGTGATCCCGATGGGCGGCCGGCCGGCAGTGGTCTCTCGACCTTGCCGATCGGTTGCTGCTGGTTGCGACCTACTGGCGCACGAACCTGACGAGGCAGCCAGATCGGCCCGCTGTTCGGGGTGTCGCACTTCGCCGCGCACCGGGTCATCGACGCTCTCGGCCCTCTGCTCGCCCTGGCCCCGGTACGCCGGCGTCGGGTCGACCAGATCACCGTTGTCGACGGCATCCTGATCCCGGCCCGGGCCACCGGCTCCTGCGGCATCGATCAGGAACTGGCTGGACGGCCGGTCATTGTCGGCGGCGCCCACCACGGCAACCCCGACGCAATCGTCCCGTATCGCAAGCACGTCGACGGCGACGAGCCGCCCGAGTGGAAGGCCGACCTCAACAAGCAGCACCGCACCGTCCGGCCGACACCGGCGTGGCCACCATAGCGAGATCGCGATCAGCGGTATCTACATATGCCAATCAGTGATAGCCTGATCGCGGGGAGTGATCCTCAGATCGGGGACGCTGCACCCTGCGAAATCCAGGCTGCGAGAAAGGTGATTCAATGCGAAGAGGAGTCAAGCGAGCTCTCATTGCTTCAGTTGCGATGGGGCTCACTACAATGGCTCTGCCTAGCACGCCAGCATTCGCTATCTCGAATGTGCCGTGCACTAGTTCGACCGTGCGAGTAACCAACGCTCTGAACATCAGCACTTGCTTCTCAGGCAACGGGACTACTCCCCTTATCGGTTCCTTCGTAGCCTTCAGAGCCGGGACCAACGATGCTTCGGTCATGCTCACGAACGGGAGTAGTGTTCTTCTCAGGCCGGGTCAAAGTGTCACATGGCCGCTTCCCGGGGTGGGCTTGAAGTCTGTCTCGATTTTCAACTAGACATGATTCGCCGGCTCGTAAACGAGACGGATTTCCATCGAACAAGCCGGTAGCTGAAGCCGCTCCGAACGAGATCCAGCGATATCCGCGCAAGAAGCCCTGAACGCCGTAGCGGCAGTTCAGGGCTTCTTGTGTGTTTCCTTGGGATTGGTCGTCGTCTAGGTAGACGGCATCGGGGCGCACCGAACGGCCGCCCCGATGCTGGATTTGCTTGTGTCAGGAGGAAGACACCGTCAGAGCCTTGATCTCGATGTCGTTCTTCGGGTGGCCGCCACCAGGGTTCGGCTCGAACGCGCCGTCGTGGCCGGCCTTGGTGGCCTTCCTCACGACCTCGATGCTCGCGTCGTCCATTATGCCGAGGACCGTGTAGTTCGGTTTGAGCCGGACGTCCTGGTAGATGAAGAAGAACTGGCTGCCGTTGGTGTCCGGGCCGCTGTTGGCGAGCGCGACCACGCCGGCCGGGTACGCCGGCCGGTCGTCGGTTGGCAGGTACTCGTTGGCGTACCGATGCGATGGGCCGCCGGTGCCGTCGGTCTCGCGGTAGCCCTTGCCCTTGGCGCTCGCCTGACCCCGCCCGATCCTTCGCCCAACGGTGCGCCCCGGCCCGGCACCGACCGAGCCGGGGCGCATCGCTCTGCCGCCCATGCCGCTCTCCCACGAGCCCCGCCCCGCCACCCTGCACCTACCGCCCTACACCCACCACCCCACCCTCGCCGGGAGCGGGGCCGGAGGGGCGGGACGGGGCGGGCCGGAGTTGGTGGGGACACGACGAGCGCCCGCCAGCGGGGCCGGCGGGCGCTCGTCGTACGGCTGGGGTGTGGGTCAGCCCTGGGGGGCGCTCATGGTGAGCTTCTTGATGACGACTTCCTTCTTCGGGTGACCACCGCCGGCCTGCTGCGCGAACGCCTTGTCGTCGCCCGCCGCCGCGACCTGCTTGACGATGTCCATGCCACCGGTGATGGTGCCCAGGACGGTGTAGTTCGGGTCCAGCGGCGAGTCGCCGTAGACGATGAAGAACTGGCTGCCCGTGCTGCCCGGCTGCGTGGACTTGGCCATCGCGATCACGCCCTCCGGGTAGGGGGGCCGCTTGTCGGTGGGCAGGTTCTCCTCGGCGAGCCGGTAGCTCGGGCCGCCGGTGCCGTCGGTCTCGCGCCAGCCCTTGCCCGTCGCGCTCGGGTCACCGCACTGGAGCACCTTGATGCCCTCGGTCACCAGCCGGTGGCACTTGCTGTTGTCGAAGAAGTTCTTCTCCGCCAGGTGCGTGAAGCTGCCCGCGGTGCAGGGCACGGCCGCCCGGTCGACCTTGGCGGTGATCGGACCGAGGTTGGTGTCGATCGTCATCGTCTGGGTGCCGGTGTTCGACTGCTGCGCGGCCGGCAGCCCGACGTCCTTGATCTGCTTGGTCCGCTGGTCGGCGGGCAGCTCGGTCCACGCGCATTGCACGTGGTCGGCCGCCGGCCCGGCGGTGTCGGTCTTGTCGTCGTCGCCGCCGAGCGTGGTGGCGAGCCACACGGTGCCGGCGATGACGAGCACCAGGACCGACGCGGCTCCCACGATCGCCTGGGTCTGCCGGCGCTTGCGGGCCCTGGCCGCGCGCTCGGCCATCTCCTTCTCGAGCCGGGCGCGCGCCGCCGCGCGCTGCCGCTCTCTGGTGGACGTCACGCCTGGATCCTCCTGGGCTGTCTCGGGCGCGGTCGGTGCCGCTGAGGTTGGTGGGGCGGCCGGGTCAGCCGGCGCTGGGGCTGGCCGCCGGGGCGCCGGACGGCGTCGCCGCCGGGGTCGACGCCCCCTGCGCCACGGGCTCACCGACGGTCAGGCTCTGGACGACCACGTCGTCGTCCTTGGGCTTGACCTTGGCCCCCGTCCCATTGTCCACGGTCGGCTTGGCACCGATCTTCTCCACCACGTCGATCCCGCCGGTGACCCGGCCGATGATCGGGTACTTCGGGTCGGCCGTGGTGAAGTCCTTGAAGAAGATCAGGAACTGGCTCGCGTTGGCGCCCGGCGGGTTGGCGATCATCGCGACCGTGCCCTTCGGGTACGTCGCGGGCTGGCCGGGCGCGGGGCTCGCCGACGGCGACGGCGCGGGCGTGGGGACGTTCTCGTCGTAGAACGAGTACGTCGGGCCGCCCAGCCCGGTGCCGCTCGGGTCGCCGCAGCGCACCGCGCCCTCGGCGGTGATCTCGTGGCACTTGGTGTTGTCGTAGAACGACCGGCTGGCCAGGTGGGCGATGCTCGCCGCGGCGCACGGGGCGGCGGCGAGGTCCAGCTCGACGGTGACCGGGGCGCCCTGGTTGGTCGTGACCGTCATCGGGCGCACGCCGGACGTGGGCAGCCCCTGGGTCGCCGGGGTGCCGACGTCCTTGAGGTTGGTGTTCGCGGTGGCGTCCTGCGGGGTCCAGAGGCAGACCTCCTCGGCGGCCGTGTTCTCCTTCGGGTCGTCGTCGAAGGCGCCCAGCCCCCAGGCCGAGCCGACCACGATCAGCGCGAGGACGACGGTGACGCCGACACCGGCCTGGATCTGCCGGCGACGCTTGGCGGCGGCGGCCCGGCGGGCGAGCTGCCGGTCGAGCTTGGCACGCGCCAGTTTGCGCTGCCGGTCCCTGCTGGAAGCCACCCGTGCTCCCCTTCCTCTACCCTGGTCGTCACCGGTGGTCGGGCGTCCTGCGCCCGTCCGGCGGCAGGTGCGCCACGCCACACGCCCGCCAGAGTGTACGGCTACCGGCTGGGAAAGTGGTGTACGAGGTCCGGGGCTGCGTCTATCGGGACGCGTCACTGTGGCGAACGGGGCCTCCGGGGCGGATGCGGCGAACCCGGTCGCGCCGCCGGTTAGGCTGCTGGCAGGACCCGACAGCTCGACGGAAGGGGAGCGGACGTGCTCGTGGCCGGCTTTCCCGCGGACGCCTTCGGCACCAACTGCTACGTGGTCGCCGCCGCGCCGGGGGAGCAGTGCGTGGTGGTCGACCCCGGCATCGGGGTGCTCGACCGGCTCGACGCGCTGCTGGCCGAGCATCGGCTGCACCCGGCCGCGGTGCTGCTCACCCACGGCCACCTCGACCACACGTTCTCGGTCGCGCCGGTCTGCGGCGCCCGCGGGATCACCGCGTACGTGCACCCGGGCGACCGGGAGATGCTCGCCGACCCGGCCAAGGGGCTGTCCGCGGACCTCACCTCGCTCTTCGGCGGGCGGCTGCCGTACACGGAGCCGGAGGACGTCGCGGAGCTGACCGACGGCGCCACGCTCGCCCTCGCCGGGCTGGAGATCACCGTCGACCACGCCCCGGGCCATACCGGCGGGTCGGTGCTCTTCCGGCTGCCGGCCGCGGGCTCGCCCTGGGAGGCGGAGCAGCTCTGCCTCTCCGGCGACGTCCTGTTCGCCGGCTCCATCGGCCGCACCGACCTGCCGGGCGGCAGCATGCCGACGATGATCAGCAGCCTGCGGGACAAGATCCTCCCGCTGGCGGACGACACCGTCGTGCTGCCCGGCCACGGCCCGGCGACCACCATCGGCCGCGAACGCGCGACCAACCCGTACCTCATCGAGGTGGCGGGTGGCGACGGCGCGCGACCGGCGGCCCCCGCCCGCGGCCTGTAGCCGGCCGCACCGAGCCTTCGCCCCGCGGCCGCCGACGGCCGCACCAGCCTTCGCCCGCGCGGACCGCGCGGGTCTGCGAACGGAGCATCATGAGCAAGCCCACGCCCATCTCCGGCTTCCCGGAGTGGACCCCCGCCCAGCGGATGATCGAGCAGTACGTCCTCGACCGGATCCGGGACACCTTCGAGCTGTACGGCTTCGCGCCGCTGGAGACCCGCGCGGTGGAGCCGCTGGACCAGTTGCTGCGCAAGGGGGAGACCTCGAAGGAGGTCTACCTGATCCGGCGGTTGCAGGCCGACGCCGACGGCCCGACCGGGGACGACGCGCTCGGCCTGCACTTCGACCTGACCGTGCCGTTCGCCCGGTACGTGCTGGAGAACGCCGGCAAGCTGCAGTTCCCGTTCCGCCGCTACCAGATCCAGAAGGTGTGGCGGGGTGAGCGGCCGCAGGAGGGGCGCTACCGCGAGTTCCTCCAGGCGGACATCGACATCGTCGACCGGGACACCCTGGCCGCCCACCACGAGGCGGAGATGCCGCTGGTGATCGGCGACGCGCTGCGCTCGCTGCCGATCCCGCCGGTACGGATCCAGGTCAACAACCGCAAGATCTGCGAGGGCTTCTACCGGGGCATCGGCCTGACCGACCCGGAGGCGGCGCTGCGCGCGGTGGACAAGCTCGACAAGGTCGGCCCGGCGAAGGTGGCCGAGCTGCTCGCCGAGACCGCCGGGGCGAGCGAGTCGCAGGCCAAGGCGTGCCTGGCGCTGGCGGAGATCTCCGCCCCGGACGCCTCCTTCGCCGACGCCGTCCGTGCCCTCGGCGTCACCGACCCGCTGCTGGACGAGGGGATCGAGGAACTGGTCCGGGTGGTCGAGACCGCCGCCGAGCACTCCCCGGGGCTGTGCGTGGCCGACCTGCGCATCGCGCGTGGCCTGGACTACTACACCGGCACCGTCTACGAGACGCAGCTGGTCGGCTACGAGCGGTTCGGCTCGATCTGCTCCGGCGGCCGCTACGACAACCTGGCCAGCTCCGGCGCCGCCCGGTTCCCGGGGGTGGGCATCTCGATCGGGGTGACCCGGCTGCTCGGGCTGCTCTTCGGCGCCGGCGCGCTGTCCGTGTCGCGGGACGTGCCGACCTGCGTCCTGGTCGCGGTGACCAGCGAGGAGCAGCGGCCGGTCAGCAACCGGGTGGCCGAGGCGCTGCGTCGGCGGGGCGTGCCGACGGAGGTGTCGCCGAGCGCGGCGAAGTTCGGCAAGCAGATCCGCTACGCCGAGCGGCGGGGCATTCCGTACGTCTGGTTCCCGGGGGCGGACGGGGCCGCCGACGAGGTGAAGGACATCCGCTCGGGCGAGCAGGTCGCGGCGGCGGCGGGGGAGTGGACGCCGCTCCGGGCGGACCTCAAGCCGCTGGTCAGCTGAGACGCTACTGGCGCGTACGGACGATCGGACCTACGGTAGCGTAAGTTACGCCACCGTAGGGAGATCGTCGTGACCGTGCTCAGCCAGACCGCTCTGCTCCTCGAACTGGAGCCCGTCGTCGAGAAGAACCTCGACCGGCACCTGTCCATGGCGAAGGAGTGGTTCCCGCACGAGTACGTCCCGTGGAGCGAGGGGCGCACCTTCGACGGGCCGCTCGGCGGCGAGGCGTGGGCGGAGACCGACTCGACCATCCCCGAGGTGGCGCGCACCGCGCTCATCGTGAACCTGCTGACCGAGGACAACCTGCCCTCGTACCACCACGAGATCGCCACTCTCTTCGGTCGGGACGGCGCCTGGGGCAACTGGGTGCACCGGTGGACCGCCGAGGAGGGGCGGCACGGCACCGCCATCCGCGACTACCTGACCGTCACCCGGGCGGTCGACCCGGTGGCCCTGGAGCGGGCCCGGATGACGCACATGTCCGCCGGCTACCAGAACGTCCACGACGACGAGGTGCTGCACTCGCTGGCGTACGTCTCGTTCCAGGAACTGGCGACCCGGATCTCGCACCGCAACACCGGCCGGGTCACCGGCGACCCGGCCTGCGAGGCGCTGCTCGCCCGGGTCGCGGCCGACGAGAACCTGCACATGGTCTTCTACCGCAACCTGCTGGCGGCGGCCTTCGAGTTGGCGCCCGGCCAGGCGATGCGGGCGGTCGCCGACGTGGTGTCCGACTTCCAGATGCCGGGCAACGGGATCGAGGGTTTCGCCCGCAAGTCCGTGGCGATCGCCCTCGCCGGCATCTACGACCTGCGCCAGCACCGCGACGAGGTGGTCGTCCCGGTGCTGCGCCAGTGGGACGTCTTCAACGTGACCGGCCTGGACGCCGATGGCGAAGCCGCCCGCGACCAGATCGCCGCCCACCTCGACGACCTGGAGCGCGCCGCGTCCCGCTTCGAGGAGAAGCGCGCGGCCCGCGCCGCCCGCCTCGCCGCCCGCTGACCCGCCGCCCGTCCCGGCCGCCGGGGCTCCGGACGTGGCCGTCGCTGGCTCTCTCGACGACGACCACGCCCGGAGCGTCTCTCCCACCGGCCCCCCGCTCCCGCTTCGCCGATCTTGTGCTTTGTGCCCGGGTGAAAGCCGCAATCGCGGCGTATCGCGGGCGAAGGCGCAAGATCGGCGGGTCGAGGGGTGGGGTGGTCAGGCGGGTTGGTCCAGGGGGAAGAGGAGGCAGGTCGAGGTGGCGTGGGCGACGAGGCGGGAGCTGGCGTCGAGCAGTCTCGCCTCGGCCAGCGCCGTGCGGCGGCCACGCTGTAGCACGGTGCCCTCGCAGCGCAGGGTGCCGCTCGCGACGGTGACGGGGCGCAGGAACTTCACGTTCAGGTCCAGCGAGGTGTAGCCGATCCCGGCCGGCAGCGTGGTGTGCACCGCGCAGGCCGCCGCCGTGTCGAGCAGGGTGGAGATGACCCCGCCGTGCACGGTGCCGAGCGGGTTGTAGTGGAACTCCTGGGGGACCAGTTCGACGGCCACCCGGCCCTCGTCGGCCTCCATCCGGGACATGTCGACCAGGTGCATGATCGGCGGCGCCGCGAGTTCCCCGGCGATCATCGCGCGGAGCAGCTCCAGGCCGCTGCGCCGGCCGAGGTGCGCGACGTTGATGCCCGGGTCGGACCAGGAGAAGGTGCGGCTGCGCGCCGGGTCCTGCGTCTGTGTCATGGACTCAGCCTGGCAGTGCGTTGCTGAGTCTGTCAATCAGACCTAGCCTGTGCGCATGAGGCCCGCGGCACTGGACTGGTCGATCGAGAACTGCACGATCGCCCGCGCGATGGAGGTCCTCGGCGAGCGGTGGACGCTGGTCGTCCTGCGCGAGGTCTTCAACGGCATCCGCCGCTTCGACGACATGCGCGTCCGCACCGGCATCCCCCGGCAGGTGCTCACCAACCGGCTGGCGATGCTGGTGGAGCGGGGCGTGCTGCGGCGCGAGCCCTACCGCGAGCCGGGCAGCCGGGTGCGCCACGAGTACCGGCTGACCGACATGGGGCTCGACCTGTGGCCGGTGCTGGTCGCCGTCCTCGGCTGGGGCGACCGCTACCTGGCCGACCCGGCCGGCTCGCCGTTGACCGTCGCGCACCGCGACTGCGGCGCCGAGGTGCGCGTCGAGCTGCACTGCGAGCGCGGCCACGAGGTGGCCCGGCCCCGCGACGTGGTGCCCCGCCCGGGGCCCGGGGCGCGCCGCCGCGTCGGGTGAGCGCGGGGCGACGCGCGGACGGTGGTCGCCGCCCGCGCGTCGGCTCCGCGCGCTACCAGCCGAAACCGGCGGCGTACGAGACGCTCGCGAGGACCTGCTGCCCGCTGGTGTTGGGGTGGAAGTAGTCCCAGCTGGAGAGCTGGCTGAGGGTGAACGGGTAGCCGAACACGGCGTTGTCGTCGAAGTTGCAGTTCGGGCCGTACGCCGCGCAGGCCTGGGCGAGCTGGGTGTTGTAGTCGACCACCCGCTGGCGTACCCGGTTGCGTCGGTCGACGTCCGCCTGGGCGGTGGAGGTCGGGTTGGCGAGCATCGACTGGCAGATGCCGAACAGGGACCAGGCGCTGCGGGCGCTGCCGCTGTCCTTGCCGACGGACCAGAGCCGGTGGATGTCCGGCACGCTGATCAGCTGCACCCGGGCGTTGGGCAGCCCGGACTTGAGGCGGTTGAGCGCGGCGTCGATGTTGGCCCGGTAGGTGGCCACCGAGGTCATCCCCGCCTCCGTGCTCGTGCAGGCGTCGTTGGCGCCGATCAGCATGGTGACGTAGCCGACGCCCTGGCTGACGGCGGTGCCGGCCTGGCCGTACATGTCGGCGGACTTCGCGCCGCTGCGCGCGTCGTTGTGGTTGCGACCGTCGATGGCCGCGTTGGTCGCGCGGATGCGCAGGTAGTGACTGTTCACCGTGGAGTAGTCGCCGGTGCTGAAGGACCGGGAGGTGCAGTCGCTGTACCAGCCGCAGGCGTTGAAGCCGCGGGTGATCGAGTCGCCGAGGCTGGCCATCGAGGTCGGGGGCGGGCCCGGGTCGGCGGCGGCCGGGGTGGCGGCCGGCAGGACGAGGGCGGTGACTGCGGCGAGGGGGACGAGCATCCGTCGGATGGACTTCATGATGGCCTCCGGGTCGCGGGTGCCGAGGGTGGTGGTGCGGTGAACAGAGCGTATAGACGGACGTCTGTGTCCACAATGTTTCGGACTGGTGACGGCCGCAGCCGGGGCGAAAAGGACAAAGCTGGGTCTTGCCTACGATCTTAAATATGTGAATACTTCAGTCAGTCTGGCCGATTGCCCCAGATCGGCCGGCATGGTCCCGGCCCCTCGCCCCGACGGGGGGCCAGTCGTCCCCTCCCTGGAGGTTGTTGCATGCGACCCACGAGGTCCTCGCTCCGTCGCGCCGCCACCATCGCCGCCGCCGGAGCCCTGGTCGCCGGCTCGCTGATCGGCGCGCCCGCCCAGGCCGCGCCCGCGTCCGCCTCTCCGGACGCCGCCGCCGGCCTGGCCGAGCGCCTCGGCGACCGGTCCGCCGGCACGTACGCCGACGCCAGCGGCAAGATGGTCGTCACCGTGACCGACGCGCTCGCCGCCCGGCAGGTCGCCGCCGCCGGCGCGACCCCGAAGATCGTCAAGCGCGGCGCCGGCGAGCTGGCCCGGGCCACCGCCGAGCTGGACCGCTCCGCGAAGATCCCCGGCACCGCCTGGTGGACCGACCCGGCCACCAACCAGGTCGTCGTCTCCGTCGACAGCACCGTGACCGGCGCCAAGCTGGAGCGCGTCAAGGCCGCCGCCGCGCGGATGAACGGCGCCATCCGGATCGAGGCCGAGGCCGGCGTGCTGAGCACCCGGATCTCCGGCGGCCAGGCCATCTACGCCGGTGGCGGCGGTCGCTGCTCCCTGGGCTTCAACGTCCGCAGCGGCAGCACCTACTACTTCCTGACCGCCGGGCACTGCACCAACATCTCGTCGAGCTGGTACTCGAACTCGTCGCAGACCGCCTACCTGGGCGCCCGCGCCGGCACCAGCTTCCCGGGCAACGACTACGGCATCGTGCGCTACAGCAGCACGACCGCCCAGCCCGGCAACGTCTCCCTCTACAACGGCAGCTACCGCGACATCACCGCCGCCGGCAACGCGTACGTCGGCCAGTCCGTGCAGCGCTCCGGCAGCACCACCGGCCTGCGCGGCGGCTCGGTGACCGCCCTCAACGCCACGGTGAACTACGCCGAGGGCTCGGTCTCCGGCCTGATCCGCACCAACGTCTGCGCCGAGCCGGGCGACAGCGGCGGCTCGCTGTTCAGCGGCTCCACCGCCCTGGGCCTGACCTCCGGCGGCAGCGGCAACTGCAGCTGGGGCGGCACCACCTACTTCCAGCCGGTCACCGAGGCGCTGAGCCGCTACGGCGTCAGCGTCTACTGACGATCGCACGCGAGCGGGCCGCCGAGTGATCCGGCGGCCCGCTCGCGTGTGCCCCGGCCCGGTTCGCCGGACTGGACCGGGCCGGCCGGGGTACGTTCCGGTCGGTGAACGCCCCCGCGACCTCGCCCGCCGACGTGGCCCCCTCCGCCTGGGCCCCGCTGCGGCTCGCCGCGTTCCGCAGCCTCTGGCTGGCGGTGCTGGCCAGCAACGTGGGCACCTGGATGCAGACGGTCGGCGCCCAGTGGCTGCTCGTCGACGAGGCCAACGCCTCGACGCTGGTGTCGCTCGTGCAGACCGCCAGCATGCTGCCCGTGCTGCTGCTCGCCCTGCCCGCCGGCGCGCTGGCCGACACCCTCGACCGTCGCCGCCTGCTGATCGGGGTGCAGTGCTTCCTGGCGGTCAGCGGCTGAGGCCGGCGTCGGCGAGGACGGCGACGCCCCCGCCGAAGTCGCACTCCACGGTCAGCGTCAGCAGGTCGCCCCCCTCCACGGAGAACGACAGCGGCTGCGCCGGTCGGGACATCGTCGTCGTCCGGCCCGGCCGGGGCTGTCGGGTCAGGGTGTCGTCGGGCTCCCGGACGGTCACCACGGCGCTGATCCGTACGGCCGACTCCGGGTCCTCATCCGGCGGGTACCAGGCCCGGAAATTGGCGGAGAAGTCCAGGTAGCGACGCTTGAGCGGGTAGCTGACCGACCGGCTCCGGTCCTCGCCGTCGTTGGTCGGGCAGGAGAGCACGACCGGATGCGGCAGGTCGGAGCGACCGGTCAGCGCGCGCGGCAACGGTTGCAGGTACGGCCCGCCGGTCTCGGGCGTCAGCGTGTCGAGGTACGTCCGGCCGGCGGATCCGGCGGGGGCCGCGGAGGTGGTGGCGACGGGTGGCGCGGCGGTGGCACCGGTCGTGGCCAGGCTGGGGCTGGGCGGTGGCGTGGCCGCTGGTCCCTGGCCCTGCCGGGGCCACTGCCAGGCGAGCGCGGCGACGAGCAGGCTGG
This sequence comes from Micromonospora sp. NPDC048040, assembly GCF_055587185.1. NCBI lineage: Bacteria > Bacillati > Actinomycetota > Actinomycetes > Micromonosporales > Micromonosporaceae > Micromonospora > Micromonospora sp. NPDC048040. The sequence goes on from NZ_JBVJGT010000007.1 coordinate 27,454, forward strand.
CCAGACCGATCGCGGCGCCGATCTTCTCGCCGGGGGTCAACCCCCGCCGGCGACGGGCGGAATCCGTGCCGGTCACCGGCTCGGTCATGGGGGTCTCACCTGCACAAGATCGATGGGGGTGGTTCATTATCCCGGCTCGCCCGTGACGAGGTGATCCCGTTGGGTGACGGGTTGCCGACAGCGATCTTGACAACTTTCTGCGATAAATGCGCCCCGTGTCCGGCCGATGACCGTCCCGACGTGAGGAGCCACGACATGACCTCCGACCAGCAGGGCGCCCCGGTGTCGCCGTCCTCCGGCCCGGCCGGTCCGGGAGCGCCGAAGTCGAGCGGCGGCAGCCGCTGGCCCCTGGTCGCGGCCGGCGCGGCCGTGCTGGCCCTCGTCCTGGGGCTGCTGGCCACGGCGCTGTCGCTACGGGCACTCGACCAGGCCAACGACGCCCGGGACATCGCCCGGGCGGCCGGCGCGGGGCGGCCCCTCGACCCGCCGCCGGGCCCGGGCGAGCCGACGAACGAGTCGACCACGCCGGCTCCGGAACAGACGGGGGCGGAGTCGCCGTCCGGGCCGACGCCCGGCGGGAGCGGCGAGCCGTCACTCAACCAGCAGACCCGCTACACCGACAAGTACGTCGGGGAGGAACTCACCCTGCGGGCGGGCTGCGACAGCTACGTGGACATCGACCTCGACAAGCCCGAGGTGCGGGTCAGCGACGGCGAGGAGATCCGGTTCACCGCCCGCTGCGGGGGCAACTCGTCGTACTTCAACCTGACCAGGGGCACGAAGGGCAGTCAGGTCGACAGCGCTTCGCTCGGCGCCGCCGACTGCAACGACCGGATCGACAAGGGCCCCATCGGCCCGGACATCAACGTCCCCGCCCGCAAGGGCGTGGCGATCTGCATCAAGACCTCCCTGGGTGACGCGAAGGAGCGCGGCGACACCTGGAAGATGGCGCTGTTGCAGGTCACCGACGTCGGCGACGACGGCACGGTGGTGGTGACCGTGCGGGCCTGGGACATCCCGCTGTAGGGCGGAAGCGCGTCCGCGTCGGCGGTGGCCGTCCCCGCCTTCCTCACCCCGCAACGGTGCTCCGGGGAAGGCTGACAGAATGCCAGGGGTAACGGTGTACCGCAGATGAGGAGACGCGAGTCGTGATCCGTACCCATGACGCCGGCAGCCTGCGCGCGACGGACGCCGGCACCACGGTGACGCTCGCCGGCTGGGTTGCCCGCCGGCGCGACCACGGCGGCGTGATCTTCGTGGACCTGCGCGACGGCTCCGGCGTGGTCCAGGTGGTGTTCCGCGAGGAGGACGCGCACGCGCTGCGCAACGAGTTCTGCGTCCGGGTCACCGGCGAGGTGACCCGCCGGCCCGAGGGCAATGAGAACCCGGATCTGCCGACCGGCGACATCGAGGTGACCGCCGCCGAGCTGGAGGTGCTCTCCGAGGCGGCGCCCCTGCCGCTGCCGGTGGACGACCAGGTGGAGGCCGGCGACGACATCCGGCTGCGTTACCGCTACCTCGACCTGCGCCGCAGCGGCCCGGCGAAGGCGATGCGGCTGCGCTCGCGCGCCAACCAGCTCGCCCGCGCGGTGCTGCACGAGCGGGACTTCCTGGAGATCGAGACCCCGACGCTGACCCGGTCCACCCCGGAGGGTGCCCGCGACTTCCTGGTGCCCGTGCGCCTGCAGCCGGGCAGCTGGTACGCGCTGCCACAGTCGCCGCAGCTGTTCAAGCAGCTGCTAATGGTCGGCGGCATGGAGCGGTACTACCAGATCGCCCGCTGTTACCGGGACGAGGACTTCCGCGCCGACCGGCAGCCGGAGTTCACCCAGCTCGACATCGAGATGTCGTTCGTCACCGAGGATGACGTGATCGACCTCGGCGAGGCGATCGTCTCGGCGCTCTGGAAGGACCTGGCCGGCCACGAGATCTCCCGGCCGATCCCGCGCATCACCTGGCACGACGCGATGGCCCGGTACGGCTCCGACAAGCCGGACCTGCGCTACGGCGTCGAGCTGACCGAGCTGACCGACTACCTGCGCGGCACCGAGTTCCGGGTCTTCGCCGGGGCCATCGACGCCGGCGGCTACGTGGGCGCGGTCGTCATGCCGGGCGGGGCGGCCCAGAGCCGCAAGGAGCTGGACGGCTGGCAGGACTGGGCCAAGGCGCGCGGCGCGCGCGGTCTCGCGTACGTGGTGCTCGACGCGGAGACCGGCGAGGCGCGCGGGCCGGTGGCGAAGAACCTCTCCGCCGAGCACCTGGGCGGGCTGGCCGACGCGGTCGGCGCCAAGCCGGGCGACGCGGTGTTCTTCGCCGCCAGCGCCAACACCCGGGAGGCGCAGGAGCTGCTCGGCGCGGCCCGGATCGAGATCGCCAAGCGGGCCGGCCTGGTCGACGAGAGCGCCTGGGCGTTCTGCTGGGTGGTCGACGCGCCGATGTTCGAGCGTACGGACGAGGGCGGCTGGACGGCCGTGCACCACCCGTTCACCTCGCCGAACGCGGAGTGGGTCGACCGGTTCGAGGAGGCGCCGGACCGGGCGCTGGCCTACGCGTACGACATCGTCTGCAACGGCAACGAGATCGGCGGCGGCTCGATCCGTATCCACCGGGGCGACGTGCAGCAGCGTGTCTTCGACCTGCTCGGCATCACCCCCGAGGAGGCGCAGGACAAGTTCGGCTTCCTGCTGGAGGCGTTCAAGTACGGCGCCCCGCCGCACGGCGGCATCGCCTTCGGCTGGGACCGGGTCTGCATGCTGCTCGCCGGCGCGGACTCGATCCGCGAGGTGATCGCCTTCCCGAAGACCCGGGGCGGCTTCGACCCGCTGACCGGCGCGCCGACGCCGATCACCGCGCAGCAGCGCACCGAGGCCGGCATCGACGCCAAGCCGAAGCCCCCGGCGGCGGCGCACACCGGCACGGCCGGCCCGGCCGCCCCGGTCGCCGACCCGACCTGATCGCGGACACCTGACGATCGCGGGTTCGCATCGTGACGGGCGCGAACCCGCGATCGCCGGCTGAAGGGGGGCGGCGTGACGCTGCTCGTGGTGGGGGCCAGCGGGTACCTCGGCGGTGAGGTCTGCCGGCAGGCGGTCGCGGCGGGGGAGCGGGTGGTCGGGACGTACCACTCGGGCGGGGTCGAGGTGCCCGGCGTCGAGGCGCACCGCCTGGACGTGACGGACCGGTCCGCCGTGCGCGAACTGGTCGCCCGGGTCCGCCCCGACGCCGTGGTCAGCACCCCCTACCGGTACGCCGAGTGGACGGTGACCGCCGACGGGGCGGCGCACGTCGCGTACGCGGCCGCCGAGGCGGGGGCGCGGCTGGTGCACCTGTCCAGCGACGCGCTGCACGCCGGCCGCCCCGAGCCGTACGGCGACGACGAGCCGCCCAGCCCGGTCTTCCCGTACGGGGCGGCGAAGGCGGCGGCCGAGACCGCTGTGCGGGCGATCGACCCGGGCGCGGCCCTGGTGCGTACCTCCCTGATCGTCGGCGACGAGCGGAGCAAGCAGATCCAACTCTGCCTCGACGCCCTCGCGGGGCGGGCCGCCCTGTTCACCGACGAGGTCCGCTGCCCGGTCGACGTGGCCGACCTGGCCGCCGCCGTTCTGGAACTGATCGCCACCGACCACGCCGGCCCCCTCAACGTGGCCGGCCCGGACGCGGTCAGCCGGGCGGAGATGGGCCTGCTGGTGGCGGCGCGGTTCGGCCTCGACCCGGCCGGGCTGAGGACCACCACCAGCGCTTTCTCGGGCCTCGTCCGCCCCGCCGAGGTACGCCTCGACTCGTCCCGCGCCGCCGCCCTGCTGCGCGCCCGCCTGCGCGGGATCGGCGAAATTCTCGCCCCCTGAGCCCTCGGGCCCGCCCTGTCGGATGCTGCACACTTTCTATGCACAAGTCTTGTGCATAGAAAGTGTGCACGGATATCGTGCGGCCATGGGAGACGACGGGAAGCCGGCGCCGCGCAGCGTGCGCCTCGACCACCGGCAGGTGCGCGTACTGGCGCACCCGCTGCGACTGCGCCTGCTCGGGGCGCTGCGGGTGAAGGGGCCGGCGACGGCGACCACCCTCGCCGAGCTGCTGAACACGAACACCGGTGCCACCAGCTACCACCTGCGCCAGCTCGCCGAGGTCGGGCTCGTCGTCGAGGATCCGGACCGGGGGACGGGCCGGCAGCGCTGGTGGCGGGCCGCGCACGACGTCACCAGCTGGGAGACCAGCGACTTCGACGACGACCCGGACGCCCGCGCCGCGATCGAGTGGATCCAGGGCGACCAGGTGCGCCACCTGGCCGAGCACGCCGAGCAGTGGTTTGCCACCCAGCACGAGTGGTCCCCGGCCTGGCGGGACGCCTTCGGCATGGACGACATCTTCATGACCATTCCGGTCGAGCGGCTGGCGGCGCTCCAGGCCGAGCTGGGGCAGGTACTCGAGCGCTACCGCAACGAAGCCGACGCCGAGCCGGCCGCTCCCGGCGCCGAGCAGGTGCAGATCTGGCTCGCCGCCTACCCGCTGCTGAAGGAGTTCCGGTGAGCGCGTCCGTACGCCAGGTCCGGTTCCGCTACCTCGCCCTCTACGGCCTGCGCTGGTTGCCCGGCGGCCTGCTGATCCCGGTGATGATCCTGCTGATGCAGGAGCGCGGCCTGTCGCTGTCCCAGATCGGCCTAGTGGCCACCGCCCAGGGGCTGGTGGTGCTGGCGCTGGAACTGCCCACCGGTGGGCTGGCCGACGCGCTCGGCCGCAAGCCGGTGCTGGTCGCCGCCTGGGTGGTCTGCCTGGCCTCGCTGGCCGTCTTCGCGGTGGCCGACTCGTTCTGGCTGTTCTTCGTCTCGTGGGCGTTGCAGGGTGTCTATCGGGCGCTGGACAGCGGCCCCCTGGAGTCCTGGTACGTCGACGCCACCCTGGCCGCCGATCCCGACGCCGAGTACGAGCACGGCCTCGGCCTCGCCGGCACCGTGATCGGCCTCGCCATCGGCGCCGGCGCGCTGCTCAGCGGCGGGCTGGTCGCTCTCGGCCCGGTCGGGTCGGTCAGCGCGCTCACCCTGCCGGTGCTCGTGGCCATCGCGCTGCAGGCGGTCGCCCTGGTCGCCCTGCTGGTGCTGATGGTCGAGACCCGGCCGGCCCGGGGCGCGGGAGCGCTGCGCGCCTCCGTCGTCGAGGCGCCGCGGATGGTCGGGCAGGCGTTCGGCCTGCTGCGCCGCTCCCGGGTGCTGCTCGCCCTGGTCGCCGTCGAGCTGTTCTGGGGCTTCGGCATGGTCACCTTCGAGTCCCTGTTGCCCATCCGGCTCGCCGAGGTCGTCGGCGACGCCGACCGGGCCGCCGCGCTGCTCGGCCCGGCCAGCTCGGCCGCCTGGCTGGCCAACGCGGCCGGCGCCGCGCTCACCCCATTCCTGCTGCGCCGGCTGGGTGCGGCCCCCGCCGCAGCGCTCATGCGGGTGCTCCAGGGCGTCACCGTGGTCGCGATGGGGCTGCTCGCCGGCCCCGTCGGGGTGCTGGTCGCGTACCTGGCCTGCTACGCCGTCCACGGGGCGTCCAACCCGCTGCACACGGGGCTGCTGCACCGCCAGGTCGACGGCCCGTACCGGACCAGCGTGCTCTCGCTGAACTCGATGATGGCCCAGCCGGCGGGGGCGCTCGGCGGGGTGGTGCTCATGATGCTGGCCGAGGCCACCAGCATCAGCACCGCCATGTTCGTCGGCGCCGTGGTGCTGGCCGTCGCCGCCCCGCTCTACCTGCCCGCCTGGCGCGCCGGCCGCCGCACCCCGGCCAGCCCCGACCTCGTGCCCGCGTCGGAGGCCGCTCCCGCGTCCGGCCCGCTCCCGGCTCCGGAGGCCGTTGCCGCCTCCGGCCCGGTCTCCGCTCCGGGTGCCGGATCCGCGTCGGGGACCGGTTCCGTCGAGCCGGTGAGTGGGCGGTCGGAGGTGGACGCCGCGTCCGCCCCGGCGTAGGGCGGTTGAGCGTCGGGTGTCGGCGGGCCCGGGAGAGGGGCCCGCCGGCGCGCTCAGGCCAGGTGCACCGAGCTGCGGGCCAGGGTGCTGGTAAAGCCGAGCCGCCGGTAGAGCCGGATCGCCCCGACGTTGACGGTGTAGACGCCGAGCGCCACGGTGTCGTGGCGGGCGAACAGCGTCCGGGCCATCCCGGCGGTCAGCGCCGCGCCCAGCCCCCGGCCGCGCCGGTCGGGGGCGACGGTCAGGCCGGCGAGGAAGCCGACGTCGCCCCGGCTGCGGTCCGCCCCGCAGGCGACGATCCGGTCGCCGTCGCGGATGCCGTACCAGTCGACGACCCGGGGGTCGCCCGGACGCGAGGTGGTGGTCGGGAACGCCTCGTCGATCAGCGCCGTCAGCGCCGGGTGGTCGGCCCCGGTGAGCCGGACCACCCGCTCCTCCTCCGGTTGGCGCGGGGGCGCGGCGGCGGTCCAGAGGAAGTCCCACTCGTCGTGCCGGGCCACGGCCAGCCGGCCGGCCAGCGCCGCCGGGTCGAGCCGCGGCAGGTGCAGCCACTGGCCGGACCGGAGCACGCCCCGCGCGACGAGGTCGGCGAAGACGTCGACCGCCGGCCCGGGCGCGCCGATCGCGCCGCCGGCCGGGCCGTGCTCCGCCGGGAGCAGCCAACCCACCGCGTCGTCGCGCCGCCAGCCGCGCGGCTGCTCGCCGAGCCAGAGCGAGTGTCGGGCGTACGGGTGGTGGTCGGCAGCCGCCAGGATGGCGTCCCGCCCCTCCAGGACCTGGTCGGCGATGATCATGTCGCCAGCCTAGAACGCCCGCCGTGCTCCCGTCGGCGGACCAGCTCCCGTCGGCGGAACCCGGACCGCACCCAGAACCGGGTGCGGTCCACCGTGGAGATTGGCGAGCGGACCGATTGGGTACATCCCGCGCCGACCTACTGGGAACCCCCCACCGGAGGAACGCCATGCTCGCCATTCTCGCGGCGATCGTTTTCGGCTTCGCCCTGCTGCTCGACCTCTTCGACACCAACCTCGGTGCGCCGGACCTGCTGAACCCGTCCACCCTGCTGATGCTGGGCCTGCTGTTGCTCTCCCTCTACCTCGCCGGGGTCGGCAGCGCCCCGCGCGGCGGGGGCGGCGGCCGGTGGTACCGGGGCCGGCGTCCGGGCCGGGGCTGACCGTAAACGATCACCAGCGGTCCCGCCCGACGGCGCGCTTCCGGCGCCGTCGGTCGGGACCGGTACTGTTCTCGTGATGGAGTCCGACGCCCTCTTCTCCCTCGGTGAGCCCGCCGGAGCGCCCCCCGCGCCCGCGGGTTCCGTCGGTGTGGACGGCTTCACGGCGGTGGGGGAGGATTCGCCCCTGCCGGTCCGGATGCGCCCGCGCAGCATCGACGAGCTCGTCGGGCAGGACCACCTGCTCGCGCCGGGCGCCCCGCTGCGCCAGCTGGTCTCCGCCAGCGCGCCGATGTCGGTCATCCTGTGGGGGCCGCCGGGCAGCGGCAAGACGACCATCGCGCACCTGGTGGCCCGGGCCACCGACCGCCGCTTCGTCGCCATGTCGGCGCTCACCGCCGGGGTGAAGGACGTGCGCGCGGTGATCGAGACCGCCCGCCGGCAGCGTCGCTCCGGCGGCCCGCAGACCGTGCTCTTCATCGACGAGGTGCACCGGTTCAGCAAGACCCAGCAGGATTCGTTGCTCGCCGCCGTCGAGGACCGCACCGTCACCCTGCTGGCGGCGACCACCGAGAACCCGTACTTCTCCGTGATCTCACCCCTGCTGTCGCGGTGCGTGCTGCTCACCCTCCAGCCGTTGGACGACGCGGCGGTGCGCGGCCTGTTGCGCCGCGCGGTCGCCGACGAGCGCGGGCTCGGCGGCGCGCTGACCCTGGAGACCGAGGCCGAGGACCACCTCGTCCGCCTCGCGGCCGGTGACGTGCGCAAGGCGCTCACGGCGCTGGAGGCGGCGGCGGCCTCCGCCACGGCGCTCGGCGCCGGGCGGATCGACCTGGCCACCGCCGAGCAGGCGGTCGACGTGGCGGCGGTGCGCTACGACCGCGCCGGCGACGCCCACTACGACGTGACCAGCGCCTTCATCAAGAGCATGCGCGGCTCGGACGTGGACGCGGCGCTGCACTGGCTGGCCCGGATGCTGGTCGCCGGCGAGGACGCCCGGTTCATCGCCCGCCGCCTGGTCATCTTCGCCAGCGAGGACGTCGGCATGGCCGACCCGGCCGCGCTGAGCGTCGCCACCGCCGCCGCCCACGCGGTGGAGTACGTCGGGCTGCCCGAGGCGCAGCTCAACCTCGCCCAGGCGGTGATCCACCTGGCCACCGCCCCGAAGTCGAACTCGGCCACCGCCGCGATCGGCGCGGCGATCGCCGACGTGCGGGCCGGCCGAGGCGGGCCGGTGCCCCGCGGGCTGCGCGACGCGCACTACGCCGGCGCCAAGGGGCTGGGCCACGGCACCGGCTACCGCTACCCGCACGACGACCAGCGCGGCGTGGTCACCCAGCAGTACGTCCCCGACGACCTTGTCGGTGCCGACTACTACCGGCCGAGCCAGCACGGTGCGGAGCGGGCCGTGGCCACCCGGCTGCCGCTGCTGCGCCGCATCGTGCGGGGGCTGCCGGCCCCGGCCACGCCCCCGGAGACACCGGTGGGGGTGACGGGCGGATCGGCGGGCAACGGCCGCCGATCGGCGGACACGGGCGGCGCCGGCGCGACGCGAGAGGGCGGCAGTGACGCCGCCGGAGAGGGTCAGCAGTGAGATCGCGTGGTTCGGAGCGACCGGAGGACGGCCCGGACGAGCGGCGCGACTCCCGCGCCAAGGGGCGCCGCTGGGGGCGGGGCAAGGCCGAGGCCGAGCCCGAGGAGCCCATCAGCGGCGAGGAGTTCGGCTGGATCGACGACCTGCGCTCGGCCAAGCAGCAGCGCACCGAGCTGGGGCCGGGCGGGGCGGAGCCGACCCCGCCCCCGGGCGTCCCGACGCCTCCCGACCCTTCCGGGCCGCCCCACCGTGGCCCCGGCCCGGCCGCCGCGCCTCCGGTGCGCCGCGCCGGGGCGGAGTCCCCGCGCCCCCGGCCGGCGGACGGTCCCTGGCCCGGCACGGCGGAGCCCCGGCCGGCCGGCCCGGCGGCCCCCGCCTCCGGTCCCGCACCCGCACCGGAGTCCGCGCTCCGGGCCCCGGCGGCCGGGCGGCCGCAGCCCGGGCCGGACGGGCCCGACCGGCGCCCGCGACCCGACTCGGGCCCCCCGACCGGCCCGCAGGGCGGCCCGGCCACGGGCCGTCAGGGCGGTGCGCCGGGCGGCTCGCGTCCGCCCGTCGGTCCGTCGGTCGATGTGCCCCCCGGCCCGCGTCCGCCCGTCGGCCCGCCGGCCGGTGCGCCCCTCGGCCCGCCGGCCGTGCCCGCCGGTCCGTCGGCGCACTCGCCCGCCGGTCCGCCGGTCCGCCCGCACCCGGGGCCGGCCGGGGCCCCGCGATCCGGGCCGCCCGCGGGTGCGCCGGTGGGCGCTCCGGGCGCTACGCCTGCCGTGGCGCCGGTGGATCCGCCACCGCCGGGCAGGCGTTCCGGTCGGGCCCCCGCGCCGGGTGCCGCGCCGGCGCCGGGCGCCTCCGGCCGCCCGGGAGGTCCCGTCGGCGCCGCCCGGGTCGCCGTCCCGCCACCCGGTGCCGCCCAGCCGCCCCTCGGCCCGCCGACCGGCGAGTTGCGCGGCAGCCCGACCGGCGAGTTGCGCGGCAGCCCGACCGGTGAGCTGCGCGGCACCCCGACCGGTGAGCTGCGCAGCGCCCCGGCCGACGAGCGTGACCCCCGTGCCGGTCGGCTGCGGCGCGGCCCGGTCGACGCCGGCGGCCCCCAGTCGACCGAGGCGACCGGGAACGCGCCGATGGCCGCCCCGCCGACCGCCGCCCCCGGCGCCGCGTCGGGCGTGGACGCGACCGACCGCCGCCGCCCCGGCCCGGCCGGTCGACGCCGCGCCGCCGAGCCGGACGAGCCGGTGGTACCCCGGTCCGGCAATGCCCCGCCGGTGCCCGGCGCGCCCTCCGCGCCGCCCGGCGTCGGGTCGGCGCCCGCGCAGGGCGGTCCCGCCTCCGCGCCCACCCGCCGTGCGGACGGCGGCCCCACAGCGCCCGGTCGTGCGGACGGCGGCCCCGCGGCGCCGCCCACCGGTCGTGCGGAAGCCTCGGCCGGCCGTGCCCGGGGGCACCGGGCGAGCCCGGACGACGGGGAGAACGCCGGGCCGGGGCGCCGCGCGGCACCCGGCGAGGGGGAATCGGGCCGGCGGCGGCCCGCCCCCGGCGAGCCCCGGGGCGGCCGGCCGGAGCGCCCGGCCGACTGGCTCCGGCAGGCCGGCCGCACCCACCACACCGACCCCGCCCTGCCGACCGTCAAGCCACCGGCGGCGCCGCCCGTCCCGGGCGGCCCGTCGGCGGCATCCGATTCGGAGCAGCGCGGCACCGGGACCGGCCGCGCCGTCGCCGGCCGGGCCCGGCCCGGCGCGCGAGCGCCGGTCCCCGGCGACGACACCGGACAGGTGACGGGCCGGGCCCGGCCCGGTTCCGAACCGCCCCGACCGGCCGACGGCGCACCCTCCGGTGCGCCGCCAGCGCGGGGCGCCGCACGACCGGCGCCGGCCGGACCGCTCGAAGGCGAGCCGCGCCCGGGTGGCCGGACCCGTCCCGACGTGCCCCAGGGCGGACCGGTCCGGGGCGCCGCGCGACCCGACGCCGCGCCGGGTCGGGCCGCCGTGCCGCCGCCCGGGGCCCCCGAGGCCGGCGGAATGCCGCCCGGGGCCACCCACGCCGGCGGACCGCCGGCCCCCACGACTCCGCCCGGCACCGCCGGCCCGGGCACCGCGGGACATGTCACCGCCGGCCCGGGCATCGCCGGACCTGACGCGCCGGCCGGTCCGCGCCGGCCGGGGCACACGCCACCCGGCCCCGCCCGGCCCGGCAATCCGCCCGGCCCCGCCCGGCCCCCCGCCGAGGGGCGGGACCGGCCCGAGCCGACCTCCGGCGCGGGTTCCCGCCCCGGACCGGCCGGGCCGACCGGCGTGGCCCGCGCCGCCGCCCCGGCACCCCGGCCCGGACCGGAGGACCGCGCCGCCGGGCGCGCCCTGCCGCCGCCCCGTGACCCCGGGCGACCGGAGCCGGCGGGCGTCCCGCCGGTGCCGCCGCCGGGACCCGCCGGCGGGCCGCCGGTGGCCCGGGCCGCCGCCTCGGTCGTACCGCCCGCCGATCCTCCCGCCGTCGGGCCGGGACCGGCGGACGGGCCGGCGCTGCGGCAGGCCGCGGAGCCGGGGTCGCCCGACGACGACGCCCCCGCCCCCGGCGGGCTGCGCGGCGCGCGGTCCGAGCTGCGGCGGCAGATGCGCGAGCGGCGGCGGCTGCGGATGGGCGTCCTGGCCCTGGTCAGCGTGGTGCTCCTGGGCGCGATCCCGCTCTTCTTCGGCATCCGCACGCTCAGCCGCGACCCGGTCTTCGACACCCTCGACGAGCTGGACGTGCCGGGCTGGGCGGCGGCGAAGACGGTCGACGACGTCAGCGGCAGCCGGTGGTGCCTGCTCGACTGCCGGCTGCGCGAACGCACCATCACCTCGGAACGGTCACCGGAGGAGACCGCGCAGGCCTACGAGCGGGCGCTGACCGAGGACGGCTGGCGGCCGTGGCAGGTGACCCGCTGCCCGGAGCAGTCGCCGAAGGGGAGCTACACCTGCTGGCGCCGGGACGAGCTGACCCTCGACCTCTGGGTGCGCGAGCCGACCTGCGCGCCGCCGCCGGTGGACGGGGCACCGGCCGTGGAGTCGCCCGATCCGTCGGCCGCAGCGCAGCAGTGCGCCGGATCGTTGGTGTCGGTGAAGGTCCGCAACGCGATCGACGACGAGCGGACCAGACCGCAGCCGAGCATCGACCCGTCGCTCACGGGCGAGGATCCCTTCCCGACGTTCAGCGAGGATCCGCTCGGCGAACCGACACCCTCACCGTCCTGAGCCGGTTTCCCTCACGGACGGTAGGGTCTGGGGCTGGCGGATCCGCCAGCCCCCGCTGGCCCCTGCGGGTCGCCGGGCGGCGGTGTGGGCACAACGGTCGCGCGTTCCGGGGACGTCCGGTCCCCGGGACCCCTGCTTGAGGAGGACAGGCGTGGACTTTGGAGAGGTCGCGGCGCTGATCGCGGCGATCGCGTTCGCGATGCTGGTGTTGATCCTGACGCTGCCCATCCTGCGGCTGCGGCACACCGTGGACGCGACCACCCGCATGATCAACGACCTCAACGACCGCACCGCGCCGCTGCTGGGCGACGTCAACACCACGGTGAAGAACGTGAACACGACCCTGGAGCAGGTGCAGACCTCCCTGGACGGAGTGAACCTGCAGCTCGCCAAGGTCGACACCATGACCAGCCACGCGCAGAACGTCACCGCCAACGTCGCGAACCTGGCCGCCGTCGTCTCCGCCGCCGCCGCCAACCCGCTGGTCAAGGTGGCCGCCTTCGGCTACGGCGTGCGCAAGGCCGCCGCCGCCCGCCGGCACGCCGAGACCGAGCGCGAGGTACGCGACACCATCAAGCAGCAGCGGCGGGCCGCCAAGCGCGGCAACCGCTGACGGCACGACCAGGAGGGCTGGGGAATGAGGCGCTTGTTCTGGCTCGGCATCGGGCTGGCCGTCGGCGTGGTCGTGGTCCGCAAGGCGACCCGCACCGCGCAGTCGTACACCCCGGCCGGCATCGCCAGCACGTTGTCCGAATCCGCTGGCGGGCTGGCGGAGTCGCTGCGTAGCTTCGTGGAGGACGTCCGGATCGGGATGGCCGAGCGCGAGCAGGAGATCCACGAGGCGTTCGCCCAGGGCGAGGCGTTCGACGACCAGTTCGCCGAGTTGCGGGAGGACCCGCGCATCGGCGACCGAGAAATCTTTCCGGAGGAACACCAGCGATGAAGACGGCGGAGATCAAGCGGCGGTACCTCGCCCACTTCGAGGCGAACGGCCATGCCGTGGTGCCGTCCGCTCCGCTGCCCGCCATCAGCGACCCGAACCTGCTGTTCGTCAACGCCGGCATGGTGCAGTTCGTCCCCTACTTCCTGGGGCAGCAGACCCCGCCGTACCGGCGGGCCGTCAGCGTGCAGAAGTGCATCCGCACGCCCGACATCGACGAGGTCGGCAAGACCAGCCGGCACGGCACGTTCTTCCAGATGAACGGCAACTTCTCCTTCGGTGACTACTTCAAGGACGGGGCGATCCCGCTCGCCTGGGACCTGGTCACCAAGTCGCAGGAGCAGGGCGGGTTCGGCCTCGACCCGGAGCGGATCTGGCCGACGGTCTACCTGGACGACGACGAGGCGTACGACATCTGGCGCTCCGTGGGCGTGCCCGCCCAGCGGATCGTGCGTCGGGGCAAGGCGGACAACTTCTGGTCGATGGGCATCCCCGGCCCGTGCGGCCCGTGCTCGGAGCTGTTCTACGACCGCGGCCCGGAGTACGGCCGCGAGGGCGGCCCGGCGGTCGACGAGGACCGCTACATGGAGTTCTGGAACCTCGTCTTCATGCAGTTCGAGCGGGGCCCGGGCACCGGCAAGGAGGACTACCCGATCCTCGGCGACCTGCCGGCGAAGAACATCGACACGGGCATGGGCCTGGAGCGGATGGCGTCCATCCTCCAGGGCGTCGACAACCTCTACGAGATCGACGAGGTCCGGCCGATCCTCGACAAGGCCGCCGAGCTGACCGGCAAGCGCTACGGCGCCCGTTCCGGCCACGTCGCCAGCGAGTCCCACCCCGACGACGTCCGGCTGCGGGTGATCGCCGACCACGTGCGTACCGCGCTGATGCTGATCGGCGACGGGGTCACCCCGAGCAACGAGGGGCGCGGCTACGTGCTGCGGCGCATCATGCGGCGGGCGATCCGGGCCGTGCGGCTGCTCGGCTGGCAGGAGCGGGCGCTGCCCGAGCTGCTGCCGGTGGCCCGGGACTGCATGTCCCCGTCGTACCCGGAGCTGGCCGCCGACTTCGACCGGATCGCCGACTACGCGTACGCGGAGGAGGACGCGTTCCTGTCCACCCTGCGCGCCGGCACGACGATCCTGGACACGGCGATCGCCGAGACCCGGACCGCCGGCAAGAAGGCGCTCTCCGGTGAGAAGGCGTTCCAGCTGCACGACACGTACGGCTTCCCGATCGACCTGACCCTGGAGATCGCGGCCGAGCAGGGCCTCCAGGTCGACGCCGAGGGCTTCCGCCGGCTGATGGCCGACCAGCGGGCCCGGGCCAAGGCCGACGCCCAGGCGCGCAAGACCGGGCACACCGACCTGTCGGCGTACCGGTCGGTGCTCGACTCGGGCGGGCCGGTGACGTTCACCGGCTACAGCGAGGTGTCCCGGGAGTCGACGGTGCGGGCGGTGCTCGGCGTCGACGGCCCCCGTCAGGCGGCGGTCGAGGGCGACACGGTCGAGCTGGTGCTCGACGCCACCCCGTTCTACGCCGAGGGCGGCGGGCAGCAGCCCGACCTGGGCATGATCACGGTCGGCGGCGGCCAGGTCGAGGTGCTCGACGTGCAGCAGCCGGTGCCCGGCCTGATCGTGCACCGCGCCCGAGTGGTCCGGGGCGAGGTGCGGGCGGGGGAGACCGGCTACGCGGAGATCGACACCACCCGCCGGCGGGCCATCTCGCGGTCGCACACCGCGACCCACCTGGTGCACCAGACCATGCGCAACTTCCTCGGCGAGTCCGCGACCCAGGCCGGTTCGCTGAACGCCCCCGGGCGGCTGCGCTTCGACTTCAACACCCCCACGGGGGTGGCGCCGAGCGTGCTGCGCGACGTCGAGCAGCAGGTCAACGAGGTGCTCCTCGCCGACCTGGAGGTGCACGCCTTCGTCACCTCCCTGGAGGAGGCACGGCGGATCGGCGCGATGGCGCTGTTCGGCGAGAAGTACGGCGAGGAGGTGCGGGTCGTCGAGGTCGGCGACTACGCCCGGGAGCTGTGCGGCGGCACCCACGTCGCCCGCTCGGGCCAGCTCGGCCTGGTCAAGATCCTCTCCGAGTCGTCGATCGGCTCCGGGGTGCGCCGGGTCGAGGCGCTGGTCGGCATGGACGCCTTCCACTTCCTGGCCCGCGAGCACCTGCTGGTGTCCCGCCTCGCCGAGCTGTACCGGGTGCCCAACGACCAGGTCGCCGACCGGGTCGAGCAGACCGTGACGCAGCTGCGCGACGCCGAGAAGGAGCTGGAGAAGCTGCGCGCCCAGCTCGTGCTCGGCGGCGCGGCGGCGCTGGCGGCGCAGGCGAAGGACGTGCGCGGGGTCGCGTACGTGGGCACCGAGGCGCCGGAGGGCGCGGCCGGCAACGACGTGCGGACGCTCGCCCAGGAGATCCGGGGCAAGATCGACCCGGCGCGGCCGGCGGTCGTCGCGGTGGCGGCCCGGGCCAACGGCAAGGCGTCCCTGGTGGTCGCGGTGAACCCGGCCGCCCGCAGCCGGGGCCTGTCCGCCGCCGACCTGGTCAAGGCGGCCTTCTCCGGGCGCGGGGGCGGCAGCCCCGACCTGGCCCAGGGCGGCGGCCTGCCGGCGGCGGAAGCGCCGAACCTGCTGCTCACGGTCGAGAAGGCGATCGCCGAGGCGTGATGCGAGACCGCAGCGACCAGGGCGGACCGGGATGGTCCGCCCTGGTTCGCCGTTTCTGGGGGAGTTACCGACGGTGAGCGAATTGTCCCATGGCGTCCGGCTCGGCGTGGACGTCGGTCAGGTCCGGGTGGGGGTGTCGCGCTCCGACCCGCACGGGGTGCTGGCCACCCCGCTGGTCACCCTCGCCCGCGACCTCACGGCGGGCCCGGACGCGGTGCCGAGCGACATCGCCGAGCTCGCCGCGCTGGTGGCCGAGCACGAGGCGGTCGAGGTCGTCGTCGGCCTTCCGGTCAATCTCGCCGGCAAGCACGGTCCGGCGGCCGTCCACGCGAAGGCGTACGCTGACCGACTGGCCGATGTAATAGCGCCCGTTCCGGTGGCGCTCACCGACGAGAGGATGTCCACGGTCGTGGCGTCTCGTAGGCTTGCCGAGCGTGGTGTCCGGGGGAAACGGCAACGGGCGGTGGTCGACCAGGCTGCCGCGGTGGAGATTCTGCAGAGCTGGCTGGACGCGCAGCGGAGGCGGACACGATGATCGACGATCTGGACCTCGGGTTCGACGAGCAGGAGCGGGGGGAGAAGGGCAAACACCGGCGCAGCGCCATGCGTAAGCGCGACGGGCGCTCCGGCGGCGGGCGGGGCAAGACCGTCCTGGCGCTGCTGCTCGCCCTGGTCCTGCTGGGCGGGATCGGGGGCGGCGCCTTCTACGGCTTCGACCGGATCCAGGGCTACTTCGTCACGCCCGACTACGACGGCACGGGCACCGGCGAGGTGACCGTCGAGATCAAGCAGGGCGCGCTGATCGCCGACATGGCCGACGCGCTGGTCGCCGCCGACGTGGTGAAGAGCGCCAAGGCGTTCATCGAGGCCGCCGAGGCCAACTCGCGCAGCAAGAACATCCAGCCCGGCACCTACAAGCTGCGCAAGCAGATGAGCGGCGAGAGCGCGGTCACCGCGATGCTCGACCTGAAGAACCGGATCGTCAACGGGGTCACCATCCCGGAGGGTCGGACGGCGAAGGATGTCTACCTCTTGCTCTCCAAGGAGACCAAGATCCCGGTGAAGGACTTCGAGGCGGCGGCGAAGGACCCGCTCGCGCTCGGCGTGCCGGACTGGTGGTTCAAGCGCACCGACGGCAAGAAGGTCAAGCCGTCGATCGAGGGCTTCCTCTACCCCGACACCTACGAGATCCCGCCGAAGGCGACCGCGGAGACCATCTTGACGCTGATGGTGGAGAACTTCCTCGCCGTCACCGGCGAGATGCAGTTCGCCGACCGGGTGCAGAAGGAGCGCGGCGGCATCAGCCCGTACGAGGCGCTGATCGTCGCGTCGCTGGCCCAGGCCGAGGCGGGAAACAAGGACGACCTGGGCAAGGTCGCCCGGGTGGCGTACAACCGGGTGTTCGGCGAGTTTCCCTGCAACTGCCTGGAGATGGACGTCACGGTCAACTACTACCTGCAGTTGACCGGCCAGAAGACCAAGAGGTCCGCCGACATGACCGACGCCGACCTGGACAACCCGAAGAACCCGTACAACCGCAAGCTGAAGGGCCTGGTGCCGACCCCGATCAACAACCCGGGCAAGCAGGCCATGGAGGGCGCGATGGACCCGCCCGACGGCAAGTGGCTCTTCTTCGTGGCGATCGACAAGGAGGGGCACTCGGCCTTCGCCGAGACCTACGAGGAGCAGAAGCGTAACGAAGCTAAGGCCAAGGAGGCTGGCGTTATCTGAGATACGTCGGCCGGGCTGCCTGACGGCGGCACTAGTCTCATAGACGACCGTCTTGATCAGCTACTGTTCGTATTCTAGACTGCCGCTGTCCGTAGTGATCGCTATGCGAAACGGGGAGTGGGTTGTGAGGACGAGGAAGTGGCTTGTGCGAGCAGGAGCTGTGGCGTCGACCGCCATGGCCCTCGTTGCCTTCGCCGCAGTTCCGGCGCATGCTGCTGAGATCACCAGGAGCACCACAGGGGCGGAGGGTCGCGCGGTTTACATCGGGAACGGGGACTGGGACCTCTTCGCCCGGGACCCGCTGACCGACGGCCACTGCGCCCGGTGGCAGGAGAGAGCGCCGGGCAGCAGCTCGTGGTCGTGGAAGGGAAACTCGGTCTGCACTGCCACGGAGCAGTGGGCTGCCTTCGCGCGGTCGGGTTACTCCTACCGGATCTGCCGTACCGGTATTGGTAACTGTTCGACGGTGGCTACGCTTCCCTGAACTAACTGATCGTTGCCGGGGTGAGGGAGTGCTGTGACGGAGCACAGGGTCGCAGTGCTGGGAAAACCGGTCGCCCACTCCCTCTCCCCGGTGATCCACAACGCCGGCTACGCGGCGGCGGGGCTGGCCGGGTGGTCGTACACCCGGATCGAGTGCGCGGCGGCGGAGTTGCCGGACGTGGTCGCCGGCCTGGGCCCGGAGTGGGCCGGGCTGTCGGTGACGATGCCGGGCAAGGAGGCGGCGCTCGCGGTGGCCGACGAGGTCTCGCCGGTCGCCGCCGCCGTCGGCGCCGCCAACACGCTGGTACACCGGCCGGACGGCTCCTGGTACGCCGACAACACGGACGTCGTCGGCATGGTCGAGGTGCTCGCCGACGCCGGGGTGCGCCCCGGCGCGACGGTGACGGTGCTGGGCGCGGGCGGCACGGCGCGGGCGGCGGTGGCGGCGGCCGGCCGGCTGGACGCCCGCGCGGTGACCGTGGTGGCCCGCCGGCCGGCGGCGGTCGAGGAACTGCTCCCGGTGGCGCGCGCGGTCGGCGTGGCGATGGCCGGCGCGACCTGGGCCGACGCGGCCGACCGGTGCCGCGCCGACGTGGTGGTCTCGACCGTGCCGAAGGGCGTCGCCGACCCGCTCGCGGAGACCGTCGCCTGGCGGCCGGAGACGGTGCTCTTCGACGCGCTCTACGACCCGTGGCCCACGCCGCTGGCCGCGTCCGCCCAGGCCGCCGGCTGCCGGATCGTCTCCGGGCTCGACCTCCTCCTGGCCCAGGCGGTCGGCCAGTTCGAGCACTTCACGGGCGTCACCGCGCCCCGGGCGGCGATGGCCGCCGCGCTGGCCGCCGCCCGCGCCGCCTGACCGTCCCCGCCGGACGGGACCGTCCCCTGTGGTTGTCCAGGGCATCCTTAGGCGACGGTTAAGACGCGCTTACGTCCCGCTGTCCTGCCCACGTCGGGTGGTGGTCGTGGATACGCTGCTGAGCGTCACCGCCCGAGACACAGGGAGTGTTCCTTGAGCAGGCACGGACTGCACCGCCGCACCCGGCACCACGGCCCTCGGCGCAAGGCCGTGCTGCTCGGCGTCGTCGGCACCACCGTGGTCGTCGGCATCGCCGCCACCACGGTGCCGCTGCTGGCCGCCGACGACATGTCGATCCGGGCGACGGCGGACACCACGGCGACGACGGTGCCGCAGGACGGCGACAACGGCGCGAAGACCACGCTGGCGACCTGCGCCGCCCGCTGCGACGGCAACCCGCGCGGGGCCCGGGAGGCGGTCATCCGGTTCGCGGTGACCAGCCTGCCGGCGTCCGCCGTCAACGTCAGGGCCACGCTGCGGGTGCACGCCTGGCAGAGGTTCCCCGCGACGGTGACCGCGCACGCGTCCACAGCCGACGCCGGCGCGGCGCGCCCGGTGCCGACGCCGCCGGGCCCGGCCCTGGACGCCGTGTCCCCGGTGGCGGCGGGCTTCAACGAGTGGGACGTCTCGGCCCTGGTCAGGGGGAACGGCACCTGGACGGTCTCGCTGGCCCAGACTGGCCTGGAAACCCGGATCTACTGGGCGTCGACGGAGAACCGCAACCCCGACCTGCGTCCGCGCCTGGAGATCCGCTACGACGTCGGCACCCCGCCCACGCCGGCGGTCACCAGCGCCGCGCCCTCGCCGAGCCGGACGGTGGCGCCCACGCCCGCGCCACGGCCGACCCCCAGCGCCAGCCCGACCCGTGCCACGCCGCGCCCGTCGGCGAGCCCGTCGGGCGGCACCGGGCGGTGCGGCGAGGTGTCGGGCAAGCTGGTCCCCTCGTGCGGTGCCTGGTGGGGGATGTACTCCCCGGCCGGCGCGGCCGACGGGTGGGACCACGGGGCGGCGGTCGCCGAGGTGGAGGCGCAGGTCGGGCGGAAGTTCGACATCGTGCACCGCTACCACGACTTTTCCGGCACCGGCAGCAACGGCGCGTTCCCGGACGCCTACCAGCGGCAGCAGATGCGCGAGGGTCGGCTGATGTTCTTCGCCTGGGAGTCCCGCATCTTCTCCTCCGGCACCGTGCTGACCTGGCGTGACGTCTACAGTGGCCGGTACGACGCCACCATCGACGCGGTCGCCGGCCGGATCCGCGACACCGGCGTGCCGGTCTTCATGGGCTTCGACCACGAGCCGGAGGACGAGCCGGCGAAGGGCAGCGACGCCGACTTCGTCCGCGCCTGGCGGCACGTGCACGACCGGTTCGCCGCGGCGGGCGCCCACAACGCCGTCTGGGTGTGGACGATGATGGGCTGGTCCGGCCACTACGACCGGTACGCCGCCCTCTACCCCGGTGACCGGTACGTCGACTGGGTGGGCTACGACCCGTACAACTTCCACGTCTGCAACGGCAGCACGGTGTGGAAGAGCCCCGCCACCACCATCGGCCGCTTCTACCGGTGGCTGGACGAGCACCGCCTCGGCGCCGGCAAGCCGCGGATGCTCGCCGAGTTCGGCACCAACTTCAACGCGGCCGACCCGGACGCCAAGCGGCGCTGGTTCGAGGAGTTCCCGGCGGCGCTCAAGGCGCACCCGAAGATCAAGGCCGCGATCTACTTCAACTCCGCCGGGATGACCCGCCGGACGAGCACGTGCGACATGACGATGAACCACGACGCCTCGGCGGTGGCCGGGTTCGCCCGCGCCGGTCGCGACAGCTACCTGCGGCAGCCCACCGGAGGCAGTCGCTGACCGCCGGCACAGGCCGGCGGACGACCGGAAGAGTCGGACATCCGACAGAACACACGGTCTGTCGCTTGCGGAGGCACTGACCGCCCAATCGGCGGATATCGCCGAGCGGGGTGGGCGAGGCACGCTACGCGGGTCTTCTTCCACCTTGGAGGCGTAGCGTGCCCGAAATCCCGCGCTTCCGGCGATCCGCCGGATTCCGCACCCGGGCGGGGGTGGTCGCGCTGGTGACCGTCGCCGCCGTGCTGGCCGTCCCCACCGGGGCCTCCGCCGCCGTGGTGCCGGCCCCCGAACCGGCGACCCTGGTCTCGGCGAACCCCGCCGACGCCACCCCCCACGCCCGGGACGGCGAGACCCGCGCCTTCGCGCAGGTCGGCTCCATGGTGTACGTCGGCGGCAGCTTCACCCAGATCCGGCAGACCGCCACCGCGGCGTGGACGACGCAGCGCTACCTCTTCGCGTACGACCGGGCCACCGGGACGATCTCCACCGCCTTCCTGCCGGTACTCGACGGCGCGGTCAACACGCTCGTCGCCGGGCCCGGCGGCACGCTGATCGTCGGCGGCGCGTTCAAGACCGTCAACGGCGTCTCGCGCAAGAACCTGGTGGCGCTCGACCCGGCCACCGGCGCGATCGTCGACAGCTGGGTCGGCCGCTCCGACGGCGGCACCGTCCGCGACCTGGCCCTGTACGGCAACCACCTCTACGTGGCCGGCGCGTTCAACTGGCTCAACGGCACCGCGCACGCCGGCCTGGGCCGGCTCAACGCCACCACCGGCGCGATCGACCCGACCTTCAACGTCAACGCCACCGTCGGGCGCCACGACACCACCTCGTACGTCTGGACCATCGACGTCGCCCCCGACGGCGCCACCCTGGCCGTCGGCGGCAACTTCATGTACGTCAACGACCTGCCGCGCAACCAGATGGCGCTGGTCGACCTGTCCGGCACGCCGACCCTGCTCGACTGGAGCACCGAGAAGTTCGTGCCGCCGTGCGCGTCGCCGGCGACCTTCGTGCACTACGTGCAGGACGTCAAGTTCGGCGCCGACAGCAGCTGGTTCGTCGTCGGCACCAACGGCGGCGCGGGCTGGCCGGCCGCGTACTGCGACGCGCTGGTGCGGTTCGAGACCGCGGCCCGGGGCGCCGGCCAGCTCGGCACCTGGGTCGACTACACCGGCAACGACACCATCACCTCCGTCGAGGTCGCCGACAACGTCATCTACCTCGGCGGGCACTTCCGCTGGCTGAACAACCCGAACGCCAGCGACCGGGCCGGTGCCGGCGCGATCGACCGGCTCGGCATCGCCGCGGTCACCCCGGCCACCGGCATGCCGGTGAACTGGAACCCCCGCCGCAGCGGCAGCGCGTCGATGCCGGCCGGCACCAGCAACTGGGGCTCCTCGGTGCCGGTGCTCTGGCGCGGCAGCGACGGCCTCTACTTCGGCCACAACTCCGACGGCATGGGCAACGAGTACCACGGCCGGCTCGGCATGTTCCCGCTGGCCGGCGGGCGCACCATCACGCCGAAGAACCCGCCGACCGCGACCACGGGCAACCTCTACGTCGGCACCGGGCCCGGCGAGCTGGCGAAGGTCCCGTTCGACGGCGCCGCGGTCGGCGCCCCGACCACCGTCAGCCAGCCGAACTACACGGCGGCCGGCGCGACCTGGCGGGTGGCCGACCGGATCTACTGGTCGCACGCGGTCGCCGGCACCCCCACCGGCAGCCGGATCGACATCTCGATGTTCAACGGCGGCGCGATCGGCGTGCCGTGGGAGGCGTCCGGCTACAACGACTGGTTCAACCCGGCGGCGATGACCGGCGCGTTCTATCTCGACGGTCGCCTCTACTACACCCGGACGGGCGCCAGCGGCCTCTACTACCGCTACTTCGAGATCGACGGCAACTACCTCGGCGCCACCGAGTTCACCCTGCCCACCACCGGCGTCACCTGGTCGACCGTGCGCGGCATGGCCTGGGTCGGCGGCAGGATCGTGTACGGCGGCACCGACGGGACGCTGCGCAGCGTGCCGTTCGACCCGACGGCCGCCCCGGCGGTCGACGGCGCGGCGGCGACGGTGATCTCCCCGGCGGTCGCCGGGGTGACGTGGTCGACCCCGTCGACGTTCTTCTCCGTGCAGTGAGGGTCGACCGTTCGTAACGGGACGTCGGTAGATTGTTCACGTTGGGCCGGTGACGGATCAGCCGTCGCCGGCCCCACGACGTGGGGAGGGTCGTTGGTCGGCGCGGGTGGCATCCGCCGAGGGCTCCCGGTGCGGGTCGTCTTCGCGGTCAAGCGCGGCTGGTACCGGCTGCGCTACCCCCGGTTGAGGCTGGGCCGGGGCGTGGAGATCCGCGGCCGGATCCGGCTGCGCCGGGGCGTACGGGTGAGCATCGGCGACCGCACCCGGGTGAACAAGCTGGTCCGCTTCGCCGGCCCCGGCGAGGTGACGGTCGGCGCCGACTGCCTGCTGAACGCCACCTGGATCGGCACCTGGACGTCGGTCACGATCGGCGACCGGTGCCTGCTCTCGGACTGCGAGCTGCTGGACAACGACTTCCACAACCTGCCGCCCGAGCAGCGGCACGACCCGCCCGTCCCGGCCACCCGCGCCCCGATCACGATCGAGGACAACGTGTGGATCGGGGCGCACGCCCTGGTGATGAAGGGCGTGCGGATCGGCCGGGACAGCGTCGTGGGCGCCGCCACGGTGGTCCGCACGGACGTGCCGCCACGGGTCGTGGTCGCCGGAAATCCACAACAGACGGTGAAGAAGTTCCATGACTGATGTTCCTCCCGCTTCCTGGTCCGCCGACGTCCCCACCGGTGGCGGGGCGGGCCGCACCGTCACGCTGACCGACC
The DNA here is from genome assembly GCF_055587185.1 of Micromonospora sp. NPDC048040. Classification (NCBI taxonomy): domain Bacteria; kingdom Bacillati; phylum Actinomycetota; class Actinomycetes; order Micromonosporales; family Micromonosporaceae; genus Micromonospora; species Micromonospora sp. NPDC048040. Next base: position 50,787 of record NZ_JBVJGT010000007.1, read on the forward strand.
TGCTCCGCGTGCCGTTGCACCGGATCCGGCTGGTGGCGGCCGTCGCCGCGCTCGGCCTGGCCGCCGCGCTCGGCTACGTGCTCCTCGTCCCCGCCGCGGTGACCGCCAGCGCGGTCGTGGCGGTCCGCCCCGTCGTCACCGACGCGTTCACGCCCAGCGGGGCCAACGCCGAGCGGGCGGTGAACATGAACGTGGAGAGCGGCATCGCCACCGGCACCGACGTGGTGCAGCGGCTCGCCGAGGCGGGCGGGCTGGACCCGCGCGAGGTGCGCGACGCGCTGGAGGTGGAGGTGCCCACCGGCGGGCAGATCCTGCGCTTCGTCTACTCGGCCCCCACGGCCGAGCAGGCGGTGGAGAGTGTCAACCTGGCCGCCCGGGCCTACCTGGACGTGCGCCGGGCGATGTACGAGAAGCAGCGGGCGGAGATGCTGCGCTCGTACGACGAGAGCATCAGCAAGGTGGCCGCCCAGCAGGCCGCCCTGCAGAAGCGGGTCAACAACGCCCGGGAGGGCGCCGTCGACGCGGCGGTGACCGAGCTGGCCGGCATCAACAACCAGCTCACCCAGCTCAACGCGGCGCGTACGGAGATCGCCGCCGTCGACGTCAACCCCGGCTGGGTCACCCAGACCGCCGAGCGGGCCCTGGCCTCCTCCGCCGGGAACCGCCCGCTCTACCTGCTCGCCGGCCTGCTCGGCGGGACGCTGCTCGGCGTGGTGCTGGCGTACGCCTGGGAGTCCGTCGACCGGCGGATCCGGTCGGTGGACGACGGGCGCGACGCCACCGGCCTGCCGCTGCTCGGCACGGTGCGCAGCCGCAGGTGGCGCGGTCGCAAGGAGGCGATCGACGCCGACATCCGGTACGTGGCGATGGCGATCGCCGAGCGGGTGCGCCAGCCCGCCCGGGTGTCGCTGCTGACCTCCCGCGAGGAGGACGCGACGGCCATCACCGCCGGGCTGGCGGTGGCCCTGGCGGCGGTCGGCCGGGAGGTCTTCGTCGCCGACGACAGCGGTCGCGCCGACCGGCTGCGCGACACGGTGCTCGCCGACCGGGAGCGGCTGCCCGCCGCGGCCGACCCGTCCCGTCCCGCCGTCCCCAAGCCCCGCCCGGCCGGCTCCGTGGACGCGGCAGCCGACGGCACGTCCCCGCCGGCGGCCCGCCGCCCGTCGCCGCACCCGCCCGGCGCGCGCCCGTCCACCGACCCGGACGCCACGCTCACCCTGCCCCGGGTCGCCTCCTCGGCGAGCGGCGGGAACAGTCGGGTGACGGGCGCCGACCCGGTGACCGTGGGCGCGGGCAGCGTCCGGTTCGGCACCTGGCGGCAGGGCGCCGACCACAGCCTCGTGCTGTTCAACGCTCCGCCGGCCGAGTCAGACGAGCGCGGCGTCGCCGTCGCCCGGCAGGGCACGGCGGTGGTGGTGGTCGAGCGCGACCGCACCCGGCAGAACGACCTGCGCCGGCTCGTGGAGCGGCTGCGCGCCGCCGGGGTCACCCCGCTCGGCTTCGTGCTGACCCGCAGCGGCCGGGGCTGAGCAGTGCCCGTCACCCGCGCGCCGGCCACGAGCGAGCCGGCCGGCGGCCCGGACGGCGCCGCCCCGCCGCCACCACAGCCGCCCGCCCCGCCCCGGCTGCCACTGTGGCCGCTGGCGGCGATGTTCGGCCTGGTGCCGCTCTGGTGGCTGACCGGCGCGTTCTATCTCGGCTGGCCGTTGCTCGGCGCGCTGCTGTTCGCGCTGCTGGTGATCCGGGGGCGGGTGCCGCTGCCCCCGGCCGCCGGGATCTGGCTGCTGTTCCTGGCCGTCGTCGTGGTCAGCGCCACCCAGCTCCAGTCGCCGGCCGCGGTGCTGACCTTCGGCCTGCGGCTCGCCTTCTACGTCACCGCGCTCGTGGTCGGCGTCTACGTCTACGCGGTCGCCCGGGAACGCGCCGACCTGGTCGCGGTGCTCGTGCCGCTCTGCGCGTTCTGGTTCGCGCTGGTCGCGCTCGGCTGGCTGGGCGTGCTGGCGCCCCGGTTCGCGCTGACCACCCCGGTGGAGGTGCTGCTCCCGGGCGGCATCGCCCGCACCCCGTTCATCCGGGACATGGTCCACCTGAGCACCGCCGAGTACAGCGAGCGGTCACTGAACCCGATCTACCGGCCGGCCGCGCCGTTCGCGTACACGAACAACTTCGGCAGCGCGTACGCGATGACCCTGCCCTGCGTGGTCGCCTTCACCATGCTGCGCCGGCGCGGCGCGCTGCGCTGGGCGCTGCTGGCGTCGCTGCCGTTGTCGCTGGTTCCGGCCTTCCTCACGCTCAACCGGGCGATGTTCCTCAGCATCGGCGCCGGCCTCGCGGTGCTCGGCGTCCGGGCCGCCCTGCGCGGCAATGTCCGGGTGGCCGCGTCGATCGTCGGCGTGGTGGTCATCGGCGGCGTCGCCACCCTGTTCATCCCGATCGCCGAGCTGATCGGCAACCGCGTCGAGTCCAGCGACACGAACACCGACCGGCTCTCGCTCTACGTCGAGGTGATCCGCCGGGTGAAGGAGTCGCCGTGGCTCGGCTACGGCGCGCCGGTCAACGTGGACACCGTCACGGCCCAGGCGCCCATCGGCACCCAGGGGCAGCTGTGGATGGTGCTGTTCAGCCACGGCGTCCCCGCGCTGCTGTGCTTCCTCGCCTGGTTCGTCGCCGCCGCGCTGATCTGCGCGCGGGCCACCTCGCCCGCCGGGCAGTGGCTGTCCGTGGTGCCGGTGATCTGCCTGGTGCAGATCCCGTTCTACGGCATGGCCAACCAGAACCTCGCGGTCGCCTTCTTCGCCGTCGCCTTCGCGATGGTGCTCACCGAGCGGGAGGCGTCCGTCCGGCCGCACCACCCCCGTCCGGTCGGCCCGGAGGCGGTGCCGGCATGACCGCCGCCACCCGCCCGCCGGCCGGCGCCGTCGCCCCCGCCGGCCCGCCGGCCGACGACACGGAGACCCGGCGCAGCGCCCGCAGCGGGGCCGCCGGGCTGGTCGGCGCGGCCACCAGCGGCCTCTTCGGCTTCCTGCTCGCGGTCGTCATCACCCGCGGCTACGGCACGGTCGGCTCCGGCGCGTTCTTCGCCGCGATCGGCGTGGTCACCGTCGCCGCCGCCGTCTGCACCCTCGGCGCCGAGACCGGGCTGATGTGGGCGCTGCCCCGCCGCCGCTCGGGCGCCGGCGGCGACGCCGCCCGGGTGCTGCCGGTGGCGCTGTTGCCGCCGCTGCTGGCCGCGGTCCTCGTCGCCGTGGCCGGGGTGCTCACCGCGGACGCGCTCGCCCCGCGCCTGCTCGACGGATCCGACGCCGACGGAACGGCCCTGCTGGCGGTCAGTTTCGCCGCGGTGCCGGTGGTGGTGGCGATGACGCTGCTGCTCGCCACGCTGCGCTGCGTCCGCCCCATCCGGGCGTACGTCGGGGTGCAGTTCTTCCTGCTGCCGGTGGCGCGGCCGGTGCTGGTCGGCGCGGCGGTGCTCGCCGGCGGTGGCCTGCTCGCCGGCATGACCGGCTGGCTGGTCCCGGCGGCGCTCGCCCTGCTGGCCTGCCTGACGCTCGTCGCGGGCCCACTCGGCGTCGGCCGGGGCGCGGCGCTGCGCCCGCAGCGCGCCGACTGGTCGGCCTTCTGGCGGTTCGCCCTGCCCCGCGCCGCCTCCGCGGCGATCGACGCCGGCAACATGTGGGTGGGCGTGCTGCTCACCTCGGTGCTGGCCGGCCCGGCCGACGCCGGTGTGTTCGGCGCCGTCGGCCGCTACATCCTCGCCGGCCAACTGGCCATGCAGGGGCTGCGGGTGGCGGTGTCGCCGCAGCTGTCCCGGCTGCTCGGGCGGGGGGAGCGGGGCGCGGCGGCCGCCGTGCACCGGCAGTTGACCACCTGGGGGCTGGTGCTGTCCTGGCCGGTCTACCTGCTGCTCGCCGTCTTCGGCCTGGCGTTCCTCCAGCTCTTCGGGCCGGAGTTCACCGCCGGCGCCCCCGCGATGACCGTGCTCGCGCTGGCCATGCTGGTCAACACCGGGGTCGGCAACGTGCAGAGCCTGCTGCTCATGGGCGGCCGCAGCGGCCTGCACCTGGCCGCCACGCTGGCCGGGCTGCTGGTCACCGTCTCCCTCGGCCTGTGGCTGATCCCGGCGCACGGCGCGACCGGCGCGGCCCTGGCCTGGGCGCTCGGCATCGCCACCGAGAACCTCACCGCGGCATGCTGCGCCCGGGTCGTGGTCGGCCAGCCGCTGGTCGACACGGCGATGCTGCGGGCCGGGGCGGCCACCGTCGCCGGGGTCGGGCTCGCGGCGACGATCGGGGCGCTGGCCGGCGGGCGGGGGATCGGCGGGCTGACGGTGGCGGTGGGTGTGCTGGCCGCCGGCTGCGTCGGCTTGCTGACGTTGCCCCGGGTGCGACGCGGCATCCGGGTGACCATGGTGCAGATCCGTGGGCGGCGGGAGGCGGCCCCGGCCGCCGCCGGGCCCGCCCCGGAGAAGTCGAAGGGCAGGTGAGGTCCGTCGTGCCGTCCATCCGTGACCGGGTGAAGCAGCTCGTCCCGACCCAGGTGACGAACCGGGTGAAGGAGTCCCTCGTCGACTACGGGGTGCGCACCAGCGACCGGCGGCCGCTGCCGGACTTCCTCATCATCGGCACCAAGCGGGGCGGCACGACGTCGCTGTGGAACTACCTCATCCAGCACCCGCTGGTGCCCCGGCTCTTCCCGGCCTGGAACACGAAGTCCGCGCACTACTTCGAGGAGCACTGGCGGCGCGGCGAGGCCTGGTACCGGTCGCACTTCCCGACGCAGCGGCAGCGGGAGGCGCTGGAGAGGCGGCACGGCGGGCCGGTCCGGGTCGGCGAGGCGGCGCCGCTGTACATGTTCCACCCCCTCGCCGCCCAGCGGGTCGCCGCGCTGATGCCGTCGGTGCGGCTGATCGTGCTGCTGCGCGACCCGGTGGAGCGGGCGTACTCGCACTGGAAGGAGCGGCGGACGCACGGCATCGAGCCGCTCGACTTCGCCGCCGCGCTCGCCGCCGAGGAGGAGCGCACGGCGGGGGAGCGGGAGCGGCTGATCGCGGAGCCGGAATACTTCAGCGAGCCGTACGACTGGTACACCTACCGCGCCCGGGGCCGCTACCTGGAGCACCTGGAGCCGTGGCTGGAACGCTTCGACCGGGAGCAGATCCTCTTCCTGCCCAGCGAGGACCTCTACCGCGACGCCCGGTCCACCTACCGCCGCACACTGGACTTCCTCGGCCTGCCCCCGCACGACCTGCCCGACTTCAAGGTCTACAACGACCGCCGCTCGGCGCCCCTGGAGCCGGTGGTGCGCGCCGAGCTGACCGAGTACTACCGCCCGTACAACGACGCGTTGCGGCAGCGGCTGGGGCTGGACCTCGACTGGCCGGACCGGGCCGCGTGACGGCGCGCGTCGCCGCGCCGGCCGATCCCCGGTCCCGGACGGACGGGCTGGGCTGGGTCACCCGGGCGGTGTTCGGCGACGAGCGGCTCGCCCTGACCGTGGGCGGCCCCCCGCCGCCGGGCCACCGTGCCGTCGCCCGGTACGCGGTCGTCCCGTCGGTCGCCCGGGCCCGGTTCCTGCTGCCGCTCGGCGCGCCCCGGGCCACGGCCGCCTCGCTGCTGGCGTACAACGCGTTGCGCCCGCCGAAGGTGCGGGCGGTGCGGGCCGCGCTCGGCGGGTTCGCCCGGGTCGGCGCGGTCGACCTGGCCCCGTTCCCGCGGCTCACCGTGTCGCTGCCCGACGGGCTCGCCGTCGACGAGGTGCTGCTGGCGGGGCGGCTGGCCGGCGCCCTCGGCGGCCCGTCGGTGTACGCGGCCTGCGGCGTCCGCCCGCCGGACCCGAACCACAAGCCCACCCTGCAACTGTTCGACCCGGCCGGTCGGCCCCTCGGCTACGCCAAGATCGGCTGGAACGGCGCCACCCGGGCGTTGGTGACCGCCGAGGCGGTGGCCCTGCGCGGGCTGCCGGCGGTGGCCGGGACGCCCGACCACCCGGCGGCGCCCCGGCTGCTGGCCGAGGTGACCGCGGCCGGGCAGGTCATCGCGCTGGTCGAGCCGCTGCCGCCCGAGGTACGGGGGGTGCCGGCCGGCGATCCGCCGCGGCTGGCGGCGCTGCTCGCGGTGGCCCGCCGGGGCCGCCCGCCGGCGCCGCCTCGCCCGTTGGCCGGGTCGGCCTTCCTGGCCCGGATCGCCGCCGAGGCGCAGCGGGCCGCCGCCGGCACGCCCGACGGGGCCCGGGCGGTCGCCGCCGTGGCCGCGCTGGCCCGCCGGCACGGGGACACGACCGTCGAGTTCGGGCACTGGCACGGCGACTGGGTGCCGTGGAACCTGGGCGTGCACGCCGGCCGCCTGGTCGCCTGGGACTGGGAGCACAGCGGGCCGGACGTGCCGGTGGGCTTCGACCTGGCGCACGACGCGTTCCAGCGCGCCCTGGTGCTGCGGGGCGAGCCGGCGGCGACGGCGGCGCGGGCCGTCGACGCCCACCTCGACCACCACGGCGGCGGGCTGGGGCTCGGGCCGGCGGCGCGCCGGCTGGTGGCCGACGGCTACCTGCTGGAGATGTGGCTGCGCACGTGGCGGCTCGCCGACGCCGGCGCGGGCTGGAACGCCGCGCTGCACCCCGCCCTGCTGGACGTCGTCGAGAAACGACATACCGGCTGATCCGCCCGATCCGACGAGAGCCGGAACCGACCCTCCGTTGCGGACGGTGACGGAGAAACTCCAGGTCGTGACAATGGTCGATGGCTGACTGGTCGGCGCGGCGCACCCGTTCCGCCACCGGTGGAGATCGATCGTCGCCCGGTCGTCCTATTTCACCGGCGGAAGACCTGTGATCTGCTGGCGCGTGGCGCCGACCGAAACTCCAAGCGAACTTTGTGGGGAGTCGCGTGGAAACGACAATCGAGGACGCCGGCGATCCCGGAGTCCTGCTCCTGGTGGGTTCCAGCGGCGGCCACCTGGCCCAACTGCTCGCCCTGCGGCCGTGGTATGAACGCTGGCGCCGCTGCTGGGTCACCTTCGACACGCCCGAGGCGGTCTCGCTGCTCGCCGGCGAGGACCTGGTCCCGGCGCACCACCCGACCACCCGCAACGTGCCGAATCTGCTGCGCAACGCCGTCCTCGCCTGGCGGGTGCTGCGGTCGCGCCGGGTCGCCGCCGTGGTGACCACCGGCGCCGGGGTCGCCGTGCCGTTCGTGGTGCTGGCCCGGCTGCGCCGCATCCCGACCGTCTACATCGAGGTGTACGACCGGATCGACACCCCGACCCTGACCGCCCGGCTCTGCCGCCCGTTCCTGTCCGCGATGCTCGTGCAGTGGGACGAGCAGCGCCGCCAGTACCCGGAGGCCACCCTCGTGGGGACCCTGCTGTGACCGCCGAGAGCACCGGAACCACCCCCGCGCACCCGGTCGCCCCCGGCCGTCCCCGGCCCTCGCAGGCGGGCCGGGTGCCCCGACCCCGCGACCACGACGACGTCGCCCGCGCCCGGCTGCTGGTCGCCGTCGGCACCGACAAGCACCCGTTCGGCCGGCTGGTCGGCTGGCTGGAGGAGTGGCATCCCGGCGTCGCCGAGGACGTCGGCCTGACCGTCCAGCACGGACACACCCGGCCACCCGGCGTGCCCGGGGCGGTGCCGTTCCTCGGCCACGACGAGCTCCAGACCGCCATGGCCGAGGCCGACCTGGTGGTCTGCCACGGCGGGCCGGCCACCATCCTGGAGGCCCGCCGGCACGGTCACCTGCCGATCGTGGTGCCCCGGGACCCGACGCGGGGCGAGCACGTCGACGACCACCAGCAGCTCTTCGCCCGCCGCCTGGGCGCGGCCGGCATGGTGGCGCTGGCCGAGACCCGGGAGGCGCTGTTCGCGGCGCTCACCGCGGGGCTGGCGGACCCGTCCCGGTTCGCCGTCGCGGCCGACCCGGCCGCGTCCGAGGCGCGCCGCGCCGCGGTGCAGCAGGTGGGGCGGATCGTGGAGGAACTGGTGGCCGCGTCGACCGGACGGCGGCAGCGGGCGAGGTGGCGGCCGTGGGCACGGCCGGACCGGAACGGAGAACGACGATGACCGGACACCCGAGCGTCAGCGTGGTGGTGCCGACCCGGGACCGGCCCGAGCTGCTCCGGGCCGCGGTGCGGGCCGTCCTCGACCAGGACCACCCCGGCCCGGTCGAGGTGGTGGTCGTGTACGACCGCTCCGAGCCGGACGGCTCGCTGGCCGAGCTGTCCCGCCCGGACCGCCTGGTGCGGGTGATCCGCAACGAACGCACCCCCGGCCTGGCCGGCGCCCGCAACTCGGGCATCCTGGCGGCCACCGGGGAGCTGGTCGCGTTCTGCGACGACGACGACGAGTGGCTCCCCGGCAAGCTGCGGGCCCAGGTCGAGGCGCTCGCCGCCGCCCCCGACGCGGAGTTCGTCAGCTGCGGCATCCGGGTCAGCTACGACGGGCACACCGTCGACCGGGCGCTGCCGAAGGACTCGGTCACCCTGGCCGACCTGTTGCGCGACCGGATGACCGAGCTGCACCCGTCCACCTTCCTGATCCGCGCCGCCGCGCTGCGGGACGGGTTCGGGCTGGTCGACGAGGAGATCCCCGGCAGCTACGCGGAGGACTACGAGTTCCTGCTCCGGGCCGCCCGCAGCGCGCCGCTGGTCAACCTGCGCACGCCGTACGTGCTGGTGCGCTGGCACAAGCGGTCCTACTTCGCACAGCGCTGGGACACCATCTCCGAGGCGTTGCAGTGGCTGCTGGAGCGCTACCCGGAGTTCGGCACGCAGCCGGCCGGCGAGGCGCGGGTCGCCGGGCAGATCGCCTTCGCCCGGGCCGCCTCCGGCGACCGGCGGGGCGCGATGCGGTGGGCCCGGCACACCATCCGGCGCAACCCGCGCGAGCCGCGGGCATACCTCGCCCTCGCCGTGGCCGGGCGGGTGGTCCGCGCCGACGCGGTGCTGCGCACCCTGCACCGGCGCGGCCGGGGCATCTGAGCCGGCGGGCCGGCGACGCCGGATCCCGCGCCCCGGGTCATCCAGGGTCTCGGGTCGGGGTTCCCGCCCGAACGCCCTGTCCCGGCTCCGGGCGCCGGCCGCCCTGCGGACGGCGGCGTCCGCAGGGCGGGACGCGGCGGGCACCGCACGGCGGCGGCCACCGGGCGTGACAGACTGACCGCTGTGTTGCGCTGGTTGACTGCAGGGGAATCGCACGGTCCCGCCCTCGTCGCGTTGCTGGAGGGCGTGCCCGCCGGCGTCGAGGTGACCACCGGGGACATCGCCGGTGAGCTGGCCCGGCGCCGGCTCGGCTACGGCCGGGGCGCCCGGATGTCGTTCGAGCAGGACGAGGTCGAGATCATCGGCGGGCTCCGGCACGGGGTGACCCTCGGCAGCCCGGTCGCGATCCGGGTCGGCAACTCCGAGTGGCCCAAATGGCGCACCGTGATGGCCGCCGACCCGGTCGACCCGGCGGAGCTGGCCAGCCAGGCCCGCAACGCGCCGCTCACCCGCCCCCGACCGGGCCACGCCGACCTGGCCGGCATGCAGAAGTACGGCCACCCCGACGCCCGGCCGATCCTGGAGCGGGCCAGCGCCCGGGAGACCGCCGCCCGGGTCGCCGTCGGCACGGTCGCCAAGGCGCTGGTCCGGCAGGCGCTCGGCATCGAGATCGTCTCCCACGTGGTCGAGCTGGGCCCGGTCGCCGTCAAGCCCGGGCTGCGCCCGGCGCCCGAGGACGCCGCCCGCATCGACGCCGACCCGCTGCGTTGCCTCGACCCCGAGGCCAGCGCCCGGATGGTCGCCGAGGTCGATGCCGCGAAGAAGGCCGCCGACACCCTCGGCGGCGTGGTCGAGGTGCTGGCGTACGGGGTGCCGCCGGGCCTGGGCAGCCACGTGCAGTGGGACCGCAAGCTCGACGCCCGGCTCGCCACCGCGCTGATGTCCATCCAGGCGATCAAGGGCGTCGAGATCGGGGACGGCTGGCAGCAGGCGCGCTCCCGCGGCTCCGAGGCGCACGACGAGATCGTGCCCACCGCCACCGGCGTACGCCGGGTCACCGACCGGGCCGGCGGGCTGGAGGGCGGCATCACCACCGGCGAGCCGCTGCGGGTGAAGGCCGCGATGAAGCCGATCTCGTCGCTGAACCGGGCCCTGGCGACGGTCGACGTCACCACCGGCGAGCCGGCCACCGCCATCAACCAGCGCTCGGACGTCTGCGCGGTGCCCGCCGCCGCGGTCGTCGCCGAGGCGATGGTGGCGCTGGTGCTGGCCGAGGCGGCCACCGAGAAGTTCGGCGGCGACTCCGTCGCCGAGATCCGCCGCAACCTGGCCGGCTACCTCGACGCCCTGGTGATCCGGTGAGCGCGGGCCGGTCGGCCGGGCGCGGTGGCGCCGGACGGTGCCGCTGATGGCGCCGGTCTGCGTGCTGGTCGGGGCGCCGGGCTCCGGCAAGACCACCATTGGGCAGGCACTCGCTGAGCTGCTCGGGGTCGAGTTCCGCGACACCGACGTGGACATCGCGCGGCTCGCCGGCAAGCCGATCCCGGAGATCTTCATCGACGAGGGTGAGGCCCACTTCCGTGCCCTCGAACGGGCGGCGGTGGCGGCGGCGCTGGCCTCCTGCGAGGGGGTGCTGGCCCTCGGCGGCGGCGCGGTCCTCGCCGAGGAGAACCGCGCCGCCCTGGTCGGGCACCCCGTGGTGCACCTCTCCGTGGAGCTGCCCGACGCCGTCAAGCGGGTCGGGCTGGGGGCGGGCCGGCCGCTGCTGGCGATCAACCCGAGGGCGACGCTGAAGCACCTGCTGGACCAGCGCCGCCCGCTCTACGCCGAGGTGGCCACCGCGACCGTGGTCACCGACGGGCGGGCCCCGGAGGAGATCGCCGCCGAGGTCGCGGCGCTGCTGAAGCACTGAGCGGCCGGCCGGCCGCGGCGCACGGCACGAGTGGGCCGCGACCGGATCCGGCGGGCGGGACCGCCGCCGCACGGGGGTGCGCCGTCCGCCCGGGTGCCACCGTCACGGTGTGGCCCCTCCGGCCGCGGTCAGCTCCCGGCGATCCGGTCGAGCACGTCGGTCAGGCCCTTCGGCTCGCTGAGCATCGGCCAGTGCCCGGTGGGCAGCGCGTGCAACTGGCCACCGGCCAGCCCCGCGAAGAACGGGTGCCCCTGCGCGATCATGCCCTCCACCACTTCCAGCGGGAAGGTGCTGGCCACCAGCGCGGTCGGCACCGCGCGCCCGCCGGCGCGGCGCACCGGGTCGGTGGCGGCGCGCAGCGGATGGGGGGTGGCGCGCCGCCGCAGCAGCGCGAGCGCGGCGGCGTCCAGGCCGGCCAGGTTCTCCGGGTCCTCGGCCGGGTCCCACGCGGGCGGGGGCAGCAGATGGCCGTCGCCGATCCGGGCGCGCAGCCGCTCCTGCTCCTCCGGCGGGTTGACGTCGAACTGCGACATGCCGTCCGGCATCGGCCCGCTCTCCACATAGACCACCCGGGCGAGCCGGTCCGGGACGCGCTCCGCCGCCTGGGCCACCGGCAGCCCGCCACCGGAGTGCCCCACCAGCACCACGTCGTGCAGGTCCTCCACCTCGACCAGCCGGACGACGTCGGTGGTGTGCGTCTCCAGGCCAACCTCGGGGCCGGCCAGGTGGGCGCGCTCGGCCACCCCGGTCAGCGTCACCGGGTACACCTCGTGGCCCCGCTCGCGCAGCGCCGCGGTCACCTCCCGCCATGCCCAACCACCCAGCCAGAAGCCCGGAACCAGCACGAACGTCGCCATCTGCCTTCTCCCTCTGTCGTCGCTCCGGGAGACCGTACGATCGAATCCGGACGCTTTCCGCCCTGATTAAAGGAGTGCTCCGTGTCACACCCCGCCGCCAGGGTGCTCGGCATGCTCGAGCTGCTCCAGAGCCACCACCGGCTCACCGGGGCCGAGCTGGCCCGCCGGCTGTCGGTGGACGAGCGCACCGTGCGGCGCTACGCCGCGACGCTGGCCGAGCTGGGCATCCCGGTGGCCGCCGAGCGGGGTCGCCACGGCGGCTACCGGCTGCGCCCCGGCTACAAGCTGCCGCCGCTGATGCTCACCGACGACGAGGCGGTGGCCGTGCTGCTCGGGCTGCTCGCCGCCGAGCGGCTCGGGCTGGGCACCGAGGAACCGGCGACCGCCACCGCGCTGGCCAAGATCCGCCGGGTGCTCCCGTCCGCGCTGGGCGACCGGCTCGCCGCCGTGCAGGAGCACCTCGGCTTCACGCTCCGGCGCTCCACGGCGGAGGCCCGCCCGGCGACCGGGACGTTGCTCGCCCTCGGCGCGGCCGCCCGGCACCGGCGCCGGGTGCGGCTGGCCTACCGCTCCTGGTCCGGCGCGGCCTCCCGGCGGCAGCTCGACCCGTACGGCCTGGTCTTCCACGCCGGCCGGTGGTACGTGACGGGGCACGACCACCTGCGCGGGGAGGTACGCACGTTCCGCCTGGACCGCATCGGCGAGGTGGAGACGGGGACCGAGACCTTCGTCGTGCCCGACGGCTTCGACCCGGTGGCCCAGGTGACCCGCTCGCTGGCCGGCGTGCCCTACGCCCACGACGTCGAGGTGCTGCTCGAGACCGACCTGGCGACGGCCCGACGGCGGGTCCCGCCGAGCGTGGCCGAGCTGACGGAAAACGCCGACGGGGTGCTGTTGCGCACCCGCGCGGAGAACCTCGACGGGATGGCCCAACTGCTCGCCGGGCTGGGCTGGCCGTTCACCGTGCTGAGCCCGGACGCCCTGCGTGCCGCGGTGACCGAGCACGCCCGCCGGCTCGCCGGTTGGGCCGGACGGACGCCGGGTTGACCCGGCCGCCGGCGGCACGGTCGCCTCGGCGCCGGCGGTTCCGGCGGGCCGGGTGGCCACCACGTGGACAGTCCCGGTCCGGGACCGGACGGCTGGACTAGGCTGCCGGCGATGGACGAAATGACCCGGATCCCCGTCGGCGGCGAGCGCCCGTACGACGTGCTGGTGGGACGCGACCTGCTCGACGCGCTGCCCGGCCTGCTGCCGGGCGCGACCCGGGTGGCGGTGCTGCACGCGCCCCCGCTCAAGGAACTGGCCGACGCGATCGGCGACCGGCTGGGCGCGGCCGGCGTCGCGCCGCTGCCGATCGAGGTGCCGGACGCCGAGGCGGGCAAGCACATCCACGTCGCCGCGGCCTGCTGGGACAAGCTGGGCGAGGCCGGGTTCACCCGCACCGACGCGGTGGTCGGGGTGGGCGGCGGCGCCGTCACCGACCTGGCCGGCTTCGTGGCGGCGTCCTGGCTACGCGGCGTGCGCTGGGTGCCGGTGGCGACCTCACTGCTGGGCATGGTCGACGCCGCGGTGGGCGGCAAGACCGGGATCAACACCTCGGCCGGGAAGAACCTGGTGGGCGCGTTCCACCCGCCGGTCGGGGTCCTCGCCGACCTGACGACCCTGGACAGTCTGCCCCCGGCCGACCTCGCCGCCGGCCTCGCCGAGGTGGTCAAGTGCGGGTTCATCGCCGACCCGGTGATCCTCGACCTGGTGGAACGGGACCCGGCGGCGGCCACCGACCCGACCGGCCCCATGACGCGGGAGCTGATCGAGCGGGCGATCCGGGTCAAGGCCGACGTGGTCTCCGGCGACCTGCGCGAGTCGGGGGTGCGGGAGGTGCTCAACTACGGTCACACCCTCGCCCACGCCATCGAGAAGGAGGAGGGCTACCGCTGGCGGCACGGGCACGCGGTGGCCGTCGGCATGGTCTACGCCGGTGAGCTGGCGCGGCTCGCCGGCCGCTTGGACGCCGCCACGGCGGAGCGGCACCGCACGGCGATGGCGGCGTTGGGCCTGCCCACCAGCTACCCGGCCGACGCCTGGCCCCGGCTGCTGGCCACGATGCGGGTGGACAAGAAGGCCCGGGGCAGCCAGCTGCGCTTCGTGGTGCTGGACGGGCTGGCCCGCCCCGCCATCCTGGAAGGCCCGGCGGACGACCTGCTGGAGGCGGCCTACCGCGAGGTCGCGGCGTGAGGGTCTACGTGCTCAACGGCCCCAACCTCGGCCGGCTCGGCACCCGCCAGCCGGACGTCTACGGCGCGACCAGCTACGCGGACCTCGTGGCGCTCTGCGAGGCGACCGGGCGCGAGCTCGGCCTGGACGTGACCGTCCGGCAGACCGACGCCGAGCACGAGTTGCTGGGCTGGCTGCACGCCGCCGCCGACGAGGGCGCCGCGGTGGTGCTCAACCCGGCGGCCTGGTCGCACTACTCGTACGCGGTCCGGGACGCCTGCGCGATGCTGCGCGGGCCGCTGGTCGAGGTGCACATCTCCAACATCCACGCCCGGGAGGAGTTCCGGCACCACTCCGTGGTCTCCGCGGTCGCGACCGGGGTGATCTGCGGGCTCGGCGTCGACGGCTACCGCCTGGCCCTGCACCACCTGGCCCACCGAAACCGCTGACGGCACGACCGCGAGCAAGCGGGGATCCGTCAGTCACCAGGCGGGGATCCGCCAGCCGGGTCGGACTCTGGTTGCTCGTCACGATGAGTGATGCTCGACACTCGTAACCCTCCGTCACTACTCTCCTCGCGTCCGCGGGACGCCTCGCGGACGCGCTGCTCTGCACCCACATGCGCACCGGCGGCCTGAGCTGGGGGTCTTCGGTCGACCGCGAGAGGCCGCTGCGCGACGAGCGTCACACAGGGTGAGAGGTGCGTCCGTGGGTGCAGAGCAAAGGGCGCGCGAGGTGGATGTCCGACCGGCGAGCGTCATGTGCGGAGAGTCACGGACGCGGAGCAGTGGAGGCAGCCGGTGGTGCGGGCGGGGCGGGGGTGGACGCTGCGGGCGCCGGTAGACGGCGGGCAGCGGCGCGCGGCGCAACTAGTAGACTTGCCAGGTCTGTCCGCCAATTGATGATCAAGGCAGGAAATGGCCACCACCAACGACCTGAAGAACGGCCTGGTACTCAACCTCGACGGCGAACTCTGGGCCGTCGTCGAGTTCCAGCACGTCAAGCCCGGTAAGGGTGGTGCGTTCGTGCGTACCACGCTGAAGAACGTGCTGTCCGGCAAGGTGGTCGACAAGACCTTCAATGCGGGCACCAAGGTCGAGACCGCGACCGTGGACAAGCGCACGATGCAGTATCTGTACGCCGACGGCGAGGACTACGTCTTCATGGATCTGGAGACGTTCGACCAGATCACCGTCCCCGGCGGCACCGTCGGCGAGGCGGCGAACTACCTGCTGCCCGAGGCCGAGGCGACCGTCGCCACCCACGAGAGCGTCCCGCTCTACATCGAGCTGCCGACCAGCGTCGTGCTGGAGGTCACCTACACCGAGCCGGGTCTGCAGGGCGACCGGTCGACCGGCGGCAACAAGCCGGCCACCGTCGAGACCGGCGCGACCGTGCAGGTCCCGCTCTTCATCACCACCGGCGAGAAGATCAAGGTCGACACCCGCGACGGCCGTTACCTCGGCCGCGCCTGATGGCCGAGGGTCCCAAGCAGCAGATGCCTGCGCGCCGCAAGGCGCGCAAGCGGGCGCTGGACGTGCTCTTCGAAGCCGACCTGCGGGACCGCCCGCCGGTCGAGGTGCTCGCCGGCTACATCGAGCGGATCGAGAAGCCCCGGCCCGAGCACCTGGGATACGCGGTCAGCCTGGTCGAGGGGGTGGCCGCGCACCTCGATCGGATCGACGAGGTGATCGCCAGCTACGCCGAGGGCTGGACGCTCGACCGGATGCCCGTGGTCGACCGCAACCTGGCCCGCATCGCGGTCTACGAGCTGCTCTACGTCGACGAGATCGACGACGCGGTGGCGATCAGCGAGGCCGTCGAGCTGGCCCGGCAGATGTCGACCGACGACTCCCCGCGCTTCCTCAACGGGATCCTCGGCCGCATCGCCGAGTACGCCACCCGCTGAGGCGGCCCGCAGCATTCCCGGCACCCGCGGCGTCCTGGCCGCCGGTGGCCGTGTGACACGTACGACAGAAGGGGCCCGTGCCGGACGGCACGGGCCCCTTCTCGTGGTCGAGCTCAGGAGGCGAAGAACGCCCGCGGGTCGGCGACCAGCACACCGTGCTCGGTGAGCCGCTCGATCAGGCCGGACGGCGAGGCGTCGTAGACGATCGCGAGCGCGCGCAGGTCGTCGGCGCGGATCGAGAGCACGCGCCCGTTGTAGTCACCGCGCTGCTGCTGGATGGCGCGCGCGTAGCGGGCGACGTAGGCCAGGTCCTCGGAGGCCTCGTCGTACAGCCGCTCCAGGTCCAGGACGATCTTGCTGGTGGGCTCGTGGCGCACCCCGCTGCCGTCGGGCAGCAGCTCCGAGACGGGAACGCGGTAGAAGTCGGCCAGCTCGGCCAGGCGCGACACCGTGACGGCGCGGTCGCCGCGCTCGTACGAACCGACCACCACCGCCTTCCACCGCCCGTTCGACTTCTCCTCCACGCCCTGCAGGGACAGGCCCTGCTGCTGGCGGATGGAGCGCAGGCGGGCGCCCAGAGACTTGGCGTATTCAGAGGGCATTCGGACACTCCCAGTGCTGCTCGGGGTTCTCCCAGCGATCGCTACGGAGCGTGACGGTACGGGGATTGCGACACGTGGTCAAGTGGTCGTGACCGTACCGTTGGGGACCGTCGGGAGAGTTGTCCCGTTTCGTCGGCTGATTAGAGGGTCAGTGGCCGGCGGCGGTTGGCGCGGTGACCACTGGTAACGTGGCGTGAAGCCCCGGTCCGGGCCGCTCGCGGTCCGGCGCCGGCATCCGACGTCCTTTAACGACCCGTCCCGTGAGGCGGGGAAGGAGGTCCGCCGTGGCCTACCCACCGGCTGCCCAGTCGTCGCCGCCGCGACAACCCTCGGTGAAGGTGATCCTCGCCAGCGCCGACGTCCAGCGCGTGGTCGACCGCATCGCCCACCAGATCCTGGAGAAGACCCAGGGCGCCGAGAACACCGTCCTGCTCGGCATCCCCACCCGGGGCGCCCCGCTCGCGAAGCGGCTCGCCGCCCGGATCAGCACCTTCGAGGACGTGACCGTCCCGGTCGGCGTGCTCGACATCACCCTCTACCGCGACGACCTGCGCCGGCACGCCACCCGCGCGGTCGGGCCGACCCAGGTGCCGCCCGGCGGCATCGACGGCAAGCGGGTCATCCTCGTCGACGACGTGCTCTTCTCCGGCCGTACGGTGCGGGCCGCGCTCGACGCGCTCAACGACGTGGGGCGCCCGGCGTCCGTCCAGCTCGCCGTCCTGGTCGACCGCGGGCACCGCGAGCTGCCGATCCGCGCCGACTACGTCGGCAAGAACATCCCGACCTCCCTCGCGGAGAGCGTGAAGGTCACCCTCGCGGAGACCGACGGCGCCGACGAGG
Organism: Micromonospora sp. NPDC048040; assembly: GCF_055587185.1. Taxonomy (NCBI): domain Bacteria; kingdom Bacillati; phylum Actinomycetota; class Actinomycetes; order Micromonosporales; family Micromonosporaceae; genus Micromonospora; species Micromonospora sp. NPDC048040. Next base: position 68,090 of record NZ_JBVJGT010000007.1, read on the forward strand.
TCAAGCTGTACGGGGGGACCCCCTCATGATCAGGCACCTGCTCTCCGGCGCCGACCTCGACGCCGCCACGGCCACCCAGATCCTGGACACCGCCGCCGAGATGGCCACCGTCGCCGGCCGGGAGGTCAAGAAGCTGCCCGCCCTGCGGGGTCGCACCGTGGTGAACCTCTTCTACGAGGACTCCACCCGGACCCGGATCTCGTTCGAGGCGGCGGCGAAGCGGCTCAGCGCCGACGTGATCAACTTCTCGGCCAAGGGCTCCAGCGTGGCGAAGGGCGAGAGCCTGAAGGACACCGCGCTGACCCTCCAGGCGATGGGCGCCGACGCGGTGGTCGTCCGGCACTCCGCCTCCGGCGCCCCGCACCGGCTCGCCGACTGGGTCGACGGCTCGGTGGTCAACGCCGGCGACGGCACCCACGAGCACCCCACCCAGGCGCTGCTCGACGCGTACACGATGCGCTCCCGGCTGGGGCGGCTGGCGGGCCTGTCGGTCGCGGTGGTCGGGGACGTGCTGCACAGCCGGGTGGCCCGCTCCAACGTGCTGCTGCTGTCCACCCTCGGCGCCAAGGTGACCCTGGTCGGGCCGCCGACGCTGATCCCCGTCCACATCGCGCAGGCGCTCGCGCCCGGCACCGACGTCTCCTACGACCTCGACGCGGTGCTGCCGCAGTCGGACGTGGTGATGATGCTGCGGGTGCAGCGGGAGCGGATGAACGACTCCTACTTCCCGTCCGCCCGCGAGTACGCCCGCCGCTACGGCCTGGACGGCCCGCGGATGCGCCGGCTGCCCGAGCACGCGATCGTCATGCACCCCGGCCCGATGAACCGGGGCATGGAGATCACGCCCGAGGTCGCCGACTCGCCCCGCTCCACCATCGTTGAACAGGTCGCCAACGGCGTCTCCGTCCGGATGGCCGTCCTCTACCTGCTGCTCGGGGGGAACAACCGGTGAGCTCGTACCTCATCTCCAACGTGAGCGTCGTCGGCGCCGCGCCGACCGACCTGCTGATCCGCGACGGCGTCGTCGCGGCCGTCGGCGCCGGGCTGGACGCGCCGGACGCCACCGTCGTCGACGGCACCGGGCTGGTCGCCCTGCCCGGCCTGGTCGACCTGCACACCCACCTGCGCGAGCCCGGCCGGGAGGACGCCGAGACCGTCGAGTCCGGGTCCCGGGCGGCGGCGCTCGGCGGCTACACCGCCGTCTGCGCGATGGCCAACACCTCGCCGGTCGCCGACACCGCCGGCGTGGTCGAGCAGGTCTGGCGCCTCGGCCGGGAGGCCGGGCTGGTCGACGTGCAGCCCATCGGCGCGGTCACCGTCGGTCTGGCCGGCGAGCAGCTCGCCGAGCTGGGCGCGATGGCCGACTCGGCGGCCCGGGTGCGGATCTTCTCCGACGACGGGCACTGCGTCGCCGACCCGAAGCTGATGCGCCGCGCCCTGGAGTACGTCAAGGCGTTCGACGGGATCATCGCCCAGCACGCCGAGGAGCCCCGGCTCACCGAGGGCGCGCAGATGCACGAGGGCGAGGTGTCGACCCGGCTCGGCCTGACCGGCTGGCCGGCGGTCGCCGAGGAGGCGATCATCGCCCGGGACGTGCTGCTCGCCGAGCACGTCGGCAGCCGGCTGCACGTCTGCCACGTCTCCACCGCCGGCAGCGTCGAGGTGCTGCGCCAGGCCAAGGCCCGGGGCATCCGGGTCACCGCCGAGGTGACCCCGCACCACCTGCTGCTCACCGACGAGCGGGCGGAGACCTACGACCCGGTCTACAAGGTCAACCCGCCGCTGCGCACCGCGACCGACATCGCCGCGCTGCGGGCCGCCCTGGTCGAGGGCGTGATCGACATCGTCGCCACCGACCACGCCCCGCACGCCGTGGAGGACAAGGAATGCGAGTGGGCGTACGCCCGGCCGGGCATGCTCGGCCTGGAGACGGCGCTGTCCATCGCCCTCGACGTGCTCGGCCCCGAGTGGGACCTGATCGCCGAGCGGATGTCGCGCGCCCCGGCCCGGATCGCCGGCCTGGAGGGGCACGGCCTCGACCCGGCGCCCGGCGTGCCCGCGAACCTGACCCTGGTCGACCCGGCCGCCCGCCGCACCATCGAGCCGGCGGAGCTGGCCAGTCGCAGCCGCAACACCCCGTACGCCCGCATGACGCTGCCGGGTCGCATCGTGGCGACCTTCCTGCGCGGCGAGCCGACGGTCCTGGACGGAAAGGCTGTCAAGTAAATGGCGAAGCGCAGAAGCGCGATCCTCGTCCTCGAGGACGGGCGCACGTTCCACGGCGAGGCGTACGGCAGCGTCGGGGAGACCTTCGGCGAGGCGGTCTTCAACACCGGCATGACCGGCTACCAGGAGACCCTGACCGACCCCTCCTACCACCGGCAGGTGGTCGTGCAGACCGCCCCGCACATCGGCAACACCGGAGTCAACGGCGAGGACGACGAGTCCGGCCGGATCTGGGTCGCCGGCTACGTGGTCCGCGACCCGGCCCGGATCGGCTCGAACTGGCGGGCCACCGGCGGGCTGGAGGACCGGCTGGCCGCCGAGGGCGTGGTCGGCATCAGCGGCGTGGACACCCGGGCGCTGACCCGGCACCTGCGCGAGCGCGGCGCGATGCGGGTCGGCATCTCCAGCGTCGAGACCGACCCGCGGGCCCTGCTGGCCCGGGTGCGGCAGGCCCCGGAGATGGTCGGCGCGGACCTCTCCGCCGAGGTGACCACCGCGAAGCCGTACGTGGTGGCGGCCGAGGGCGAGCACCGGTTCACGGTCGCCGCGCTGGACCTGGGCATCAAGCGCAACGTGCCGCGCCGGCTGGCCGCGCGCGGCGTCACCACCCACGTGCTGCCCGCCACGTCCACCATCGACGACCTCCTCGCCACCGGCGCGGACGCCGTCTTCTTCTCGCCCGGCCCCGGCGACCCGGCCACCGCGGACGCGCCGGTGGCGCTGGCCCGCGAGGTGCTGCGCCGGAAGGTGCCGCTGTTCGGCATCTGCTTCGGCAGCCAGATCCTCGGCCGGGCGCTCGGCTTCGGCACGTACAAGCTGGGCTACGGCCACCGCGGCATCAACCAGCCGGTGCTCGACCGGGTCACCGGCAAGGTCGAGGTGACCAGCCACAACCACGGCTTCGCGGTCGAGGTCCCGGGCGCACGGCAGGGCGCGGTCGTACCCGATCAGGTGATCGAGACCGAGTTCGGTGGCGTCCAGGTCAGTCACGTCTGCCTCAATGACAACGTGGTCGAGGGGCTGCGGGCCAAGGACGTGCCCGCCTTCACCGTCCAGTACCACCCGGAGGCGGCAGCCGGTCCGCACGACGCGGACTACCTCTTCGACCGCTTCGCCGAGCTGATCGAGGGCCGGACCCAGAACGAGGGGCGCACACATGCCTAAGCGGACCGATCTCAAGCACATCCTGGTGATCGGCTCCGGGCCGATCGTGATCGGGCAGGCCTGCGAGTTCGACTACTCCGGCACCCAGGCCTGCCGGGTGCTGCGCAGCGAGGGGATCCGGGTCAGCCTGGTCAACTCGAACCCGGCGACGATCATGACGGACCCGGAGTTCGCCGACGCCACCTACGTCGAGCCGATCACCCCGGAGTTCGTCGAGCTGGTCATCGCCAAGGAGCGCCCGGACGCGATCCTGCCCACGCTGGGCGGGCAGACCGCGCTGAACACCGCGGTCGCCCTGCACGAGGCGGGCGTGCTGGACAAGTACGGCGTCGAGCTGATCGGCGCCAACATCGAGGCGATCAACCGGGGCGAGGACCGCCAGCTGTTCAAGGACATCGTCGCCAAGGCCGGCGTACGCCTGGGCCTGGACGACCCGTCCGGCCTGGTGCCCCGGTCCCGGGTCTGCCACTCGATGGCCGAGGTCGAGGCCACGGTCGCCGAGCTGGGCCTGCCGGTGGTGATCCGGCCGTCGTTCACGATGGGCGGCCTCGGCTCCGGCATGGCGCACACCCCGGAGGAGCTGGCCCGCATCGCGGGCGACGGGCTCACCGCCAGCCCGGTGCACGAGGTGCTCATCGAGGAGAGCGTGCTCGGCTGGAAGGAGTACGAGCTCGAACTCATGCGCGACCGGCACGACAACGTGGTGGTCGTCTGCTCGATCGAGAACGTCGACCCGATGGGTGTGCACACCGGCGACAGCGTCACCGTGGCCCCGGCCATGACGCTGACCGACCGGGAGTACCAGCGGCTGCGCGACCTGGGCATCGCGGTGCTGCGCGAGGTCGGCGTGGACACCGGCGGCTGCAACATCCAGTTCGCGGTGAACCCGGCCGACGGCCGGATCGTCGTGATCGAGATGAACCCGCGGGTGTCCCGGTCGTCGGCGCTGGCCTCCAAGGCCACCGGCTTCCCGATCGCGAAGATCGCCGCGAAGCTGGCCATCGGCTACACCCTGGACGAGATCCCCAACGACATCACGCTGAAGACCCCGGCGGCGTTCGAGCCGACCCTGGACTACGTGGTGGTGAAGATCCCGCGGTTCGCGTTCGAGAAGTTCCCCGGCGCGGACCCGGAGCTGACCACCACGATGAAGTCCGTCGGCGAGGCGATGAGCCTGGGCCGCAACTTCAGCGAGGCGCTGAACAAGGCGATGCGCTCGCTGGAGACCAAGGCGGGCGGCTTCTGGACGCTGCCCGACCCGGCCGGCGCGACGAAGGAGAACACCCTCGCCGCGCTGCGGATGCCGCACGACGGCCGGCTCTACACGGTGGAGCGGGCGCTGCGGCTGGGCGCCTCGATCGCCGAGGTGGCCGCCGCGTCCGGCGGGATCGACCCGTGGTTCCTGGACCAGATCGCCGCCCTGGTCGAGCTGCGTGCGGAGATCGTCGCCGCGCCGGTGCTCGACGCCGACCTGCTGCGCCTGGCCAAGCGGGCCGGCTTGTCCGACCGGCAGCTCGCCGCGCTGCGCCCGGAGCTGGCCGCCGAGGACGGCGTACGCACGCTGCGGCACCGCCTGGGCGTCCGCCCGGTCTACAAGACCGTGGACACCTGCGCCGCCGAGTTCGAGGCGACCACGCCCTACCACTACTCCTCCTACGACGCCGAGACGGAGGTCGTCGGGTCGGACCGGCCGAAGGTGCTGATCCTCGGCTCCGGGCCGAACCGGATCGGGCAGGGCATCGAGTTCGACTACTCCTGTGTGCACGCGGTTCAGGCGCTGCGCAGCGCGCCGGCCGGCGGCACGGCCGGCGCCGGGTTCGAGACCGTGATGGTCAACTGCAACCCGGAGACGGTCTCCACCGACTACGACACGGCCGACCGGCTCTACTTCGAGCCGCTCACCTTCGAGGACGTGCTGGAGGTCTGGCACGCGGAGGACTCCTCCGGCAGGGCGGCCGGCGGGCCGGGCGTGGTCGGGGTGATCGTGCAGCTCGGCGGGCAGACCCCGCTGGGCCTGGCGCAGCGGCTCAAGGACGCGGGCGTGCCGGTCGTCGGCACCTCCCCGGAGTCGATCCACCTGGCCGAGGAGCGGGGCGCGTTCGGGGCGGTGCTGGCCCGGGCCGGGCTGCGCGCCCCGGCGCACGGCATGGCCACCTCGTACGACGAGGCGAAGGCGATCGCCGACGAGATCGGCTACCCGGTGCTGGTCCGGCCGTCGTACGTGCTGGGCGGGCGCGGCATGGAGATCGTCTACGACGACGCGACGCTGCGCGACTACATCGGGCGGGCCACCGACATCTCCCCGGACCACCCGGTGCTCGTGGACCGGTTCCTCGACGACGCCATCGAGATCGACGTGGACGCGCTCTGCGACGCCGACGGCGAGGTCTACCTCGGCGGGGTGATGGAGCACATCGAGGAGGCCGGCATCCACTCCGGCGACTCGTCCTGCTCGCTGCCGCCGATCACCCTGGCCGGCTCGCACGTCGCGCAGGTCCGCCGCTACACGGAGGCGATCGCCCGGGGCATCGGCGTGCGCGGCCTGCTCAACGTGCAGTACGCGCTGAAGGACGACGTGCTCTACGTGTTGGAGGCGAACCCCCGCGCGTCCCGGACGGTCCCGTTCGTCTCCAAGGCCACGGCGGTGCCGCTGGCGAAGGCGGCGGCCCGGATCGCGCTCGGCGCCACCATCGCCGAGCTGCGTGCCGAGGGGCTGCTCCCGGCCACCGGGGACGGCGGCTCGCTGCCGGCCGGCGCCCCGATCGCGGTCAAGGAGGCGGTGCTGCCGTTCAAGCGGTTCCGCACCCCGACGGGCAAGGGCATGGATTCGCTGCTCGGGCCGGAGATGAAGTCGACCGGCGAGGTGATGGGCATCGACACGGCCTTCGGGAACGCCTTCGCCAAGTCGCAGTCGGCCGCGTACGGCTCGCTGCCGACCGCCGGGAAGATCTTCGTGTCGGTCGCCAACCGGGACAAGCGCGGCATGATCTTCCCGGTGAAGCGCCTGGCCGACCTGGGCTTCGAGATCGTCGCCACCACCGGCACCGCCGAGGTGCTGCGCCGGCACGGCATCGCCTGCGAGCAGATCCGCAAGCACTACGAGTCCGGCGCGGGCGAGGACGCGGTGTCGCTGATCCTCGGCGGCGACGTCGCCCTGGTCATCAACACCCCGCAGGGCTCGGGTGCCAGCGCCCGTTCGGACGGCTACGAGATCCGCAGCGCCGCCGTCACGGCGGACATCCCGTGCATCACCACCGTGCCGGGCGCGGCGGCGGCCGTGATGGGCATCGAGGCGCGCATCCGGGGCGACATGCAGGTCCGCCCCCTCCAGGAGCTGCACGCCGCCCTGCGGGCCGCCGAGTGACCCGCCCCCAGCCGATTGATCATGAGGTTGTTGTCGTGACACGCCGGTGCGACGGGCAACAACCTCATGGTCAACGGGGGCCAGGGGGGAGCGCGCGGTGATCTTCGAGAAGGTGGTGCGGCCGGGGCTGTTCCGGATTGGGGCGGGGGACGCGGAGGCGGCGCACGAGTGGACGCTGCGTCGGCTGGCGGGACTGTCCCGCCGGCCGGCGGCGCTGGCCGCCCTGCGCGCCCGGTACGCCGTCCGGGCGCCGCGCACGGTGTTCGGCGTCGAGTTCCCCAATCCGGTGGGGCTCGCCGCCGGGATGGACAAGGACGGCGCGGCGCTGCCGGCCTGGCCGGCGCTGGGCTTCGGCTTCGTCGAGGTCGGCACGGTCACCGCGCACCCGCAGCCGGGCAACCCCCGGCCCCGGCTGTTCCGGCTGCCCGACAGCGAGGCCGTGGTCAACCGGATGGGCTTCAACAACGCCGGCGCCGGGGCCCTCGCGGCCCGGCTGGCGGCGCTGCCCCGCCCGCTCGGGGTGCCGCTGGGCATCTCGCTCGGCAAGTCCAAGGTGACCCCGCTGGACGGGGCCGTGGAGGATTACCTCGCCTCCTACCGGGCGCTGCGCGGGCACGGCGACTACTTCGCGGTCAACGTCTCCTCGCCGAACACCCCGGGCCTGCGCGCGTTGCAGGACCGGGCGCACCTGGACGCCCTGCTCGCCGCGCTGGTGGGGGAGAAGCCGGTGCTGGTGAAGATCGCCCCCGACCTCACCGAGCCGGCGATCGCCGAGCTGTTGGAGGTCTGCCTGGCCCGGGGCGCGGCGGGGGTGATCGCCACCAACACGACCCTGGCGCGCGACGGCCTCGCCTCGGCCGACCGGGAGCGCGGCGCGCAGGCGGGCGGCCTGTCCGGGCGGCCGCTGGCCGACCGGGCCCGCGAGGTGGTGTCGTTCGTGCACCGGGAGACCGGCGGGCGGCTGCCGGTCGTCGGCGTCGGCGGCATCCTCGACCCCGACGACGCCGCCCGGATGTTCGACGCGGGCGCCGCCCTGGTCCAGCTCTACACGGGCTTCATCTACCGCGGCCCGGCCCTGCCCCGGGCCGTCGCCCGCGCCACGGCCGCCGCCCCGGCGCCGGCCCGGTGACCGCAGTACCCGTGATCCTGCCCCTTCCGCCCCGGTCGATGCCTCATGCCGGACGAGAAGGGGGCCACAAGTGCGAGATCGCGGGGGCGATGACGAAGGAGCGCGCGTGACACCCGAGGAGATCCTGGCGGCCGACCGCCGGCACGTCTGGCACCCGTACGCGGCCCTGCCGCCGGCCAGCCCGCCCTACGTGGTGGAGAGCGCGCAGGGCGTACGGCTGCGGCTGGCCGACGGCCGGGAGCTGGTCGACGGGATGTCGTCGTGGTGGGCGGCGATCCACGGCTACCGGCACCCCGTGCTCGACGCGGCGGTCACCGACCAGCTCGGGCGGATGAGCCACGTGATGTTCGGGGGGCTCACCCACGGGCCCGCGGTCCGCCTGGCGGCCACCCTCGTGGAGCTGGCCCCGGACGGGCTGGAGCACGTCTTCCTGGCCGACTCCGGCTCGGTCGCCGTCGAGGTCGCCGTCAAGATGTGCCTGCAGTACCAGCGCGCCACCGGCCGCCCGGAACGCCGCCGGCTGGGCACCTGGCGGGGCGGCTACCACGGCGACACGTTCCACCCGATGAGCGTCTGCGACCCCGAGGGCGGGATGCACCACCTCTGGGGCGACGTGCTGCCCCGGCAGGTCTTCGCCCCCGTCCCGCCCGGTGGCTTCGACACCCCGCCCGACGCCGCCTACGAGGCGGCCCTGGTCGAGGCGGTCGAGCGGCACGCCAACGAGCTGGCGGCGGTCATCGTGGAGCCGGTCGTCCAGGGCGCCGGGGGCATGCGCTTCCACCACCCGCACTACCTGCGGGTGCTGCGCGAGGTCACCCGGGCGCACGGGGTGCTGCTGGTCTTCGACGAGATCGCCACCGGCTTCGGCCGGACGGGTGCGATGTTCGCCGCCGAGCACGCCGGGGTGGTGCCCGACGTGATGTGCGTGGGCAAGGCGCTCACCGGCGGCTACCTGACGCTGGCCGCCGCGCTCTGCACGGCGGAGGTCGCCCGGGGCATCTCCGCTGGCGGGGTGCTGGCGCACGGCCCGACGTTCATGGGCAACCCGCTGGCCTGCGCGGTCGCCAACGCGTCCCTGGGCCTGCTGCGGGCCGGGGACTGGGCGGGGCAGGTGTCGAGGGTGCAGGCGGGCCTGCGGGCCGGCCTGGAGCCGCTGCGGGGCGCGCCGGGGGTGCGCGACGTGCGGGTGCTCGGCGCGATCGGCGTGGTGCAACTCGACCACGAGGTGGACCTCGCCGCCGCCACCGCCGCCGCGGTCGCCGAGGGCGTCTGGCTGCGGCCGTTCCGCGACCTGGTCTACACCATGCCGCCGTACGTCACCGACGACGCCGACCTGGCCCGGATCGCCGCCGGGGTCGCCGCGGCCGTGCGGGCCGGCTGAGCCGCCGGTCACGGTCCGGCGGGAAGTACGCGGGCGGCGCGCCGCCCGCCGACGAGTGTGCCCCGGGCGGTGGACGCCCGGGCGAGGAGAGGGAGAACCGGATGGAGAGCTTCGGCGCCCGCCTGCACCGGGCCGTCAGCGAGCGTGGGCCGCTCTGCGTCGGCATCGACCCGCACCCGGGGCTGCTGGCCCGCTGGGGGCTCGACGACGACGTCCGGGGGCTTGACCGGTTCGCCCGGACGGTCGCGGAAGCCCTCGGTGACCGGGTCGCGGTGGTCAAGCCCCAGTCGGCGTTTTTCGAACGGTTCGGCTCGCGCGGAGTGGCGATCCTAGAGTCAACTATCCGACAGTTACGTGAGGCCGGCTCGCTCGTTCTCCTCGACGTCAAGCGCGGCGACATCGGCTCGACCGTCGCCGCGTACGCCTCGGCGTACCTTGACCCATCCAGTCCGGTCCATGTCGACGCGGTGACGGCCAGCCCGTACCTCGGCGTCGGCTCGCTCGCCCCGATGTTCGAGCTGGCCGCCGAGCACGGCGGCGGGGTCTTCGTGCTGGCGCTCACCAGCAACCCCGAGGGCGCCGCCGTGCAGCGCGCCCGCACCGCCGACGGGCGGACCGTGGCGCAGACCGTCATCGACGAGATTTCCCAGCTCAACGCGGGTGCGGAGCCGCTCGGCAGCTTCGGCCTGGTGGTCGGCGCGACCATCGGCGACACCGGCCACGACCTGTCCCGGGTCAACGGCCCGCTGCTCGCCCCGGGCCTCGGGGCGCAGGGCGCCACCACGGCGGATCTGCGCGTCGTCTTCGGCTCCAGCCTGCCCGCCGTGCTGCCCTCGTACTCCCGCGAGGTGCTGAACGCGGGCCCGGACCCGGCCGCGCTGCGGGCCGCCGCGGACCGGGCCCTGGCCGACTGCCGGGCCACCCTGACCGCCGGCTGACTGACTGACGGCTCGGTCACTTTGCGATGATCATCGCGCGTCCACGTTGCCGAAACCGTCGTTGGCCGCTAGTTTTCCCGGCGCTGGGAACCACGGACCCCTTGGTTCACAGCGACACCACGTTTCACAGATGCGGCGTGGCGTCCCGCCCGTCGCGATAGGGACCTGAGGAGAACTGGTGCCGCTCCCGTCACTGACCCCGGAACAGCGCGCTGCCGCGCTGGAGAAGGCCGCGGAGATCCGCAAGGCCCGTGCTGAGCTGAAGGAGCAGCTCAAGCAGGGCAAGACCACCCTCGGAGCCGTCCTCGAGCGCGCCGAGTCCGACGACGTCGTCGGCAAGCTCAAGGTCTCCGCCGTGCTGCAGGCGATGCCGGGTATCGGCAAGATCCGGGCCACCCAGATCATGGAGAAGCTCAAGATCGCCGACAGCCGTCGCCTGCGTGGCCTCGGCGAGCAGCAGCGCAAGGCACTGCTTGGGGAGTTCGCCGCCAACTGAGGCTGGCAGCGTGTAGAAACAAGCAGTGAACACGGATGACGAGGCGCGCCCGGCGGCTCGGCTCACTGTCCTGGCCGGACCTTCGGGTTCGGGCACGGAGAGTGTCGTCGAGCGCGTCCGGGCGCGTTCTCCGTCCGTGTGGGTCCCGGTGCCGGCCACCACGCGCCCCCGTCGGGAGGGCGAGCTGGACGGGGTGGACCGCCTCTTCCTGACCCCGCCCGAGTTCGACCGCATGGTCGCGGCGGGGGAGCTGCTGGAGTGGAGCCGGGCCGGGCCCCACCGGCGCGGCACGCCGGGCGGGCCGGTGCGGGCCCGGCTGGCCGCCGGGCAGCCGGTGCTGCTCGGCCTCGACCTCGCCGGCGCGCTGCTGGTCCGGGCGGCGCTGCCCGACGCCCGGCTGGTGCTGCTGCACCCGCCCGGCGTCGCCCCGCCGGCGGACACCCTGGCGGTGTTCGACCACACCGTCGCGCACGGCCTCACCGATCGGGTCGTCGAGGAGCTGGTAGGCTTGTCCGGTTCTTCTTTCCTGGCTCCGGCGCGACCGCATCTGCGCGGTTGACCGCCAGCACCGCTGTCCGCGGTGCGATAGACGCAGAGGTTAATTCGTGGGATCCATCGCAAACCCCGAAGGCATCACCAACCCGCCGATCGACGAGCTCCTCGAGAAGACGACGTCGAAGTACGCGCTGGTCATCTTCGCCGCCAAGCGCGCGCGCCAGGTCAACGCCTACTACAGCCAGCTCGGTGAGGGCCTGCTGGAGTACGTCGGCCCGCTGGTCGAGACCACCCCGCAGGAGAAGCCGCTCTCCATCGCCATGCGCGAGATCAACGCGGGCCTGCTCACCGCCGAGCCGACCGACCAGCCGTAACCGCCCCGCGCCGATGTCCCCCCGGATCGTCCTCGGGGTAGGCGGCGGCATCGCCGCCTACAAGGCGTGCGAGCTGCTGCGGCTCTTCACCGAGTCGGGTCACCGGGTCCGGGTCGTGCCGACCGCGTCGGCGCTCCGCTTCGTCGGGGCGCCGACCTGGGCGGCGCTCTCCGGCCAGCCGGTCGCCGACGACGTCTGGTCCGACGTGCACGAGGTGCCGCACGTCCGGCTCGGCCAGCAGGCCGACCTCGTCGTGGTCGCGCCGGCCACCGCCGACCTGCTCGCCAAGGCCGCCCACGGTCTCGCCGACGACCTGCTGACCAACACACTGCTCACCGCCCGCTGTCCGGTCGTGCTGGCCCCGGCCATGCACACCGAGATGTGGGAGCACCCCGCCACCGTCGCCAACGTCGCGACGCTGCGCTCCCGGGGCGTCCGGGTGGTCGAGCCCGCCGTCGGCCGGCTCACCGGGGCCGACACCGGCAAGGGTCGGCTGCCCGACCCGGCGGAGATCTTCGCGGTCGCCCGCCGGGCCCTGGCCCGGGGCCTCGCCGCCCCCGCCGACCTGGCCGGGCGGCACGTGGTGGTGACCGCCGGCGGCACCCGCGAGCCCTTCGACCCGGTCCGCTTCCTGGGTAACCGCTCCTCCGGCAAGCAGGGCTACGCCTTCGCCCGCTGCGCCGTCGCCCGCGGCGCCCGGGTCACCCTGATCTCGGCCAACGTCTCGCTGCCCGACCCGGCGGGCGTCGACCTGGTCCGGGTCGGCACGACCGCCGAGCTGCGCGAGGCCACACTCGCGGCGGCCGCCGGGGCCGACGTGGTGGTGATGGCGGCGGCTCCGGCCGATTTCCGCCCGGCGACCTACGCGCCTGGCAAAATCAAGAAGTCGGACGACGGCGACGCGCCCACCATCGCGCTCGTCACCAACCCGGACATCGCCGCCGAGCTGGGCCAGCGCCGCCGCCCGGAGCAGGTGCTGGTGGTGTTCGCCGCGGAGACCGGCGACGCCGAGGCCAACGGCCGGGCCAAGCTCGCCCGCAAGCGGGCGGACCTCATCGTCATCAACGAGGTCGGCACCGACAAGGTCTTCGGCGCCGACACCAACGCGGCGACCGTCATCGGCGCGGACGGATCGGTCAGCCGGCTGCCCGAACAGTCCAAGGAGGACCTCGCCGACGCCGTCTGGGATCTCGTGGCGGCCCGGTTGCCCGACCGTTCCTGACGGCTGGAACCGAGCAGCACCGAAGGCCCCCGGCGCGCGCGCGGATGACTAGACTTCCGCGGAACGACTTATCCACAAGCTAGGAGTGCCGTGACACGCCGCCTCTTCACTTCCGAATCGGTCACGGAAGGCCACCCGGACAAGATCGCCGACCAGATCAGCGACGGCATTCTCGATGCCCTGCTTGCCGAGGACCCGCGCAGCCGGGTCGCGGTCGAGACCTTGATCACCACCGGCCAGGTGCACATCGCCGGTGAAGTGACCACCAAGGCGTACGCCGACATCCCGACCATTGTCCGTCGGACCATCCTCGACATCGGCTACGACTCGTCGAAGAAGGGCTTCGACGGCGCTTCCTGCGGCGTCAACGTCTCCATCGGCGCCCAGTCGGCGGACATCGCCCAGGGCGTCGACAACGCCTTCGAGCTGCGTACCGGGGCCTCGGAGAGCGCGCTGGACGCCCAGGGCGCCGGCGACCAGGGCATGATGTTCGGGTTCGCCTGCTCGGAGACGCCCGAGCTGATGCCGCTGCCGATCGCGCTGGCGCACCGGCTGGCCCGCCGGCTGTCGCAGGTGCGCAAGGACGGCACCATCCCCTACCTGCGCCCGGACGGCAAGACCCAGGTCACCATCGAGTACGAGGGGCTGCGCCCGGTCCGGCTCAACACGGTGGTCGTCTCCAGCCAGCACGCCGCGGACATCTCGCTGGACTCGCTGCTCACCCCCGACGTGCGCGAGCACGTCATCGCCCCGGAGCTGGAGAGCCTCGGCCTGGACACCGAGGGCTACCGGCTGCTGGTCAACCCGACCGGCCGGTTCGAGATCGGCGGGCCGATGGGCGACGCCGGCCTGACCGGACGCAAGATCATCGTCGACACCTACGGCGGGTACGCCCGGCACGGCGGCGGCGCCTTCTCCGGCAAGGACCCGTCGAAGGTCGACCGCTCCGCGGCGTACGCGACCCGCTGGGTGGCCAAGAACGTGGTCGCCGCCGGCCTGGCCGAGCGGTGCGAGGTGCAGGTCGCCTATGCGATCGGCAAGGCCCACCCGGTCAGCCTCTTCGTCGAGACGTTCGGCACCGAGACCGTGCCGGTCGCCTCGATCGAGCAGGCCGTCACCGAGGTCTTCGACCTGCGGCCGGCCGCCATCATCCGCGACCTCAACCTGCTCCGCCCGATCTACCAGCAGACCGCCGCGTACGGCCACTTCGGCCGTGAGCTGCCGGACCTGACCTGGGAGAGCACCGACCGGGCCGCCGACCTCAAGTCGGCCGCGGGAGCCTGACCGGCACCAGGCGCAGCGACCGGCGACCCGCTGCGGGGTCGCCGGTCGCTCGCGTCTGCGTCGACCTGCCCCTGGCCCACCTGGACCGCCCGTTCGACTACCTCGTCCCCGCCGAGCTGGACGCCGACGCCGTTCCCGGCACGCGGGTGAAGGTCCGCTTCGCGGGGCAGCTCGTCGACGGCTGGCTGCTGGAGCGGGCCGACGACTCGGGGCACACCGGCCGGCTGGCGTACCTGGAGAAGGTCGTATCGCCGGAGCCGGTGCTCGCCCCGGAGGTCGCCCGCCTGGCCCGGGCGGTCGCCGACCGCTACGCCGGCAGCCTCGCCGACGTGCTCCGCCTCGCCGTCCCGCCCCGGCACGCCCGGGTGGAGAAGGACGTCCGTGCCCGCGACGTGGCCGCCCCCGCCGGGGACGTGGCCGTGCCGGCCGGGGACGTGGCCGTGCCGGCCGGGGACGTGGTCGTGCCGGGCGGGGACGTGGTCGGGCCGGCGGGGGACGTGGTCGTGCCGGCCGGGGACGTGGCCGTGTCCGCCAGAGGCGCCGCCGTGTTCGGCGGAGAAGCCGCGGCGCTGGAGGGCGATCCCACGGCGTCCGGCGGAGGCGCCAGCGTGCCGGACGACGATCCCGCCGGGGTCGCCGGGTCCGAGGTCGCCGGGCCCGAGGTCGCCGTGCCGGCGGACGCCCCGGTGGGTGCCGACCCGGTGGTCGGGCCCGGTCCGGACGCCTGGCGGGACTACCCGGCCGGGCCGGCCCTGCTCCGGGCGCTGGCCGACGGGCGGGCCCCCCGCGCGGTCTGGTCGGCGCTGCCCGGGGAGGACTGGCCCGCCCGGTACGCCGAGGCCGTCGCCGCGACCGTCGCCGGCGGCCGGGGCGCGGTGGTGGTGGTCGCCGACAACCGCGACCTGGATCGCCTCGACGCCGCCCTGCACGCCGCCCTGGGTCCGGGGCGGCACGTCTGCCTCTCCGCCGCCCTCGGCCCCGCCCGGCGGTACCGGGCGTTCCTCGCCGCCCGGCGGGGCGACGTGCCTGTGGTGGTCGGCACCCGGGCCGCGATGTTCGCCCCGGTCGCCCGCCTCGGCCTGGTGGCGATCTGGGACGACGGCGACGACCTGCACGCCGAGCCCCGGGCCCCCTACCCGCACGCCCGGGAGGTGCTGCTCACCCGCGCCCAGCTCGGCGACGCCGCCGCCCTGGTGGGCGGGTTCGCCCGCACGGCCGAGGCGCAGCTGCTGGTGGAGACCGGGTGGGCCCGCGAGGTGGTGGCCGACCGGGCCACCCTGCGGGCCCGGATGCCGGCGATCGCGCCCACCGGCGACGACCCGCAGCTGGCCCGGGACCCCGGGGCGGCCACCGCCCGGCTGCCCAGCCTGGCCTGGACCACCGCCCGCGAGGCGATCCGGGCCGACCTGCCGGTGCTGGTCCAGGTGCCCCGCCGCGGCTACCTGCCCTCGGTGGCCTGCGCCGAGTGCCGGACCCCGGCCCGGTGCCCGCACTGCGCCGGGCCGCTCGCGCTGCCCTCGGCCGAGGGCAGTCCGGCCTGCCGGTGGTGCGGGCGGGTCGCCGCCGCGTACGCCTGCCCGGAGTGCGGCGGGCGGCGGCTGCGCGCCTCCGTCACCGGCGCCCGGCGCACCGCCGAGGAGCTGGGTCGGGCCTTCCCCGGCGTGCCGGTGCGCACCTCCGGCCGTGAGGAGGTGCTCGCCACCGTGCCCGGCGGTGCCGGCCTGGTCATCGCCACCCCCGGCGCCGAGCCGGTCGCCGAGGGCGGCTTCGGCGCGGTGCTCCTGCTGGACTCGTGGGCCCTGCTCACCCGGGCCGACCTGCGGGCGGGGGAGGAGGCGCTGCGCCGCTGGCTGGCCGCCGCCGCGCTGGCCCGCCCCGCGGCCGGCGGCGGCCGGGTGGTGGTGGTCGCCGACGGCGCCCTCGCCCCGGTGCAGGCGCTGCTGCGCTGGGACGCCGCCTGGTTCGCCGCCCGGGAACTGGCCGAGCGGCGGGAGCTGGGCTTCCCGCCGGCGGTGCGGATGGCCAGCGTGACCGGCCCGCCGGCGGCGGTGGCCGACCTGCTGGCCGAGGCCCGGCTCCCGGCCGGGGCCGAGCTGCTCGGGCCGGTGCCGGCCGACGGGGAGCGGGAGCGGATGCTGGTCCGGGTTCCCCGGGCCCGGGCGGCCGCGCTGGCCGGTGCGCTGCACTCGGCGGCCGGGGTGCGCACGGCGCGCAAGGCCGTCGACCCGGTCCGTCTCCAGGTGGACCCGCTCAGCCTCTTCTGACCCGGACGACACCCGCGCCGCCCGTGACCACGGCCCGGACCGCCGGTGATCCGTCGCCACGCCCGCGATCCCTCGCCACGGCCGTGCCGCCCGTGACGGGCCGCCGGCGATGGGCCGTCCGTGATCCGCCGCACGGTCCCGCCGTTCCGGGCGCCCGACCGGCCCGCCGTCGCACGCCGGGTACGACGGTCGGCCCGCGATCGGGTGATAACATCGCCCGTCATGCCCGGGCGCACGGATCGCGCGACGATGGCGGGAGCGCGTCGGTTCGGCGCGATGTCGATGATGTCAATCAGCCGGTGATCAGGGGTGGACCAGTCGTGACCGTTCGTCAGTCGATCGTCTTCAATGGTGACCTCGGCAGCGGCAAGAGCACCGTCTCGGTGGAGATCGCCAAGCGGCTCGGCCTGCGCCGGGTCAGCGTCGGTGACCTCTACCGGCAGATGGCGCAGGAGCGGCAGATGACCGCGCTGCAGCTCAACCTGCACGCCGAGCTGGACCAGGCCGTCGACGGCTACGTCGACCAGCTCCAGCGGGACATCGCCGCCTCGGGCGAGCGGCTGGTCATGGACTCCCGGCTGGCCTGGCACTTCTTCACCGACGCGCTCAAGGTGCACATGATCACCGAGCCGGGCGAGGCGGCCCGCCGGGTGCTCGCCCGCCCCTCCGGCCCGGCCGAGAGCTACACGTCGCTGGAGGAAGCCACGGCCAAGCTGCGGGAGCGCAGCGAGAGCGAGCGGGGCCGGTTCATCGTCCGCTACGGCGTGGACAAGGCGCGGCTGCGCAACTACGACCTGATCTGCGACACCACCCGCGCCTCCGCGGCCGAGGTCATCGAGCACATCGTCGACGCGTACGAGGGCCGGCTGTGCGCGGACGTGCTGCGCGACGCCCCGCCGCTGCTGCTGCTCGACCCGGCCCGGGTCTACCCGACCGAGGACATCGCCGCCCTGCGCGACCTGTGGGACTCGGAGTTCGTCGGCGACGTCGCCGCGGCCGGCGACGAGGCGCTGGAGCCGCTGCGGATCGGCTACACGGGGGAGCACTTCTTCGTCGTCGACGGGCACCGCCGGCTCAGCGCCGCCCTGCAGAACGGCTTCCGCCTGGTGCCGGCCCAACTCGTCGCCGAGGTCGACGAGCCGGTGGTCGGTGGGATGAGCGCGGTGGACTACTTCGCCGCCCAGGCCCGGCCGACCCTGATCCACGACTGGGAGGCCGCCCACAAGATCGAGCTGCCGCTGCCCGAGCACGCACTGCTCGGCGGGGGCGCGGTGCTGGCCGGGGAGCCGGGCGCCGGCGCCTGATCCGCCCGGCCGGCCGCACCTCGACACCGGCGGGACAGCCGGCTGGTCCGCGAGCGCCCGCGGGCCCACCGGGCGTACGAGCTGCCGCGTGGTGATCATCGACACGGAACCGGCGGCGGCGCAACGCGGTACGCCGGCCGGGACGGCTCCCGGCACTCCGTAGACTGGTACGGCACCACGTCGTCCAGCCGAAGGAGCCACGCCGAGTGACCGTCCAGCCCATCCGTCTGTTCGGGGATCCGGTGCTGCGCACGCCGGCCGATCCGGTGGTCGACTTCGACGTCGAGCTGCGCAAGCTCATCGCGGACCTGACCGACACGATGCGCGAGCAGAACGGCGCCGGCCTCGCCGCGCCGCAGCTCGGTGTGGGCCTGCGCGTGTTCACCTTCGACGTCGACGACGTGCTGGGCCACCTGGTCAACCCGGTGCTGGAGTTTCCCGACGCCGAGGAGCAGGACGGGCCGGAGGGCTGCCTGTCCATCCCGGGCCTCTACTTCGACACGAAGCGCCGGCAGAACGTGATCGCCAAGGGTTTCAACGGCTACGGCGACCCGCTGCAGATCGTCGGCACCGGCCTGATGGCGCGCTGCGTGCAGCACGAGACGGACCACCTCGACGGGGTGCTCTTCGTGGACCGGCTGGACCCGGCCGGCCGCAAGGAGGCGATGAAGGCGATCCGCCAGGCGGAGTGGTACGACCCGGCCGCCCCGCCGACGGTGAAGCTCAACCCGCACACCTCCAGCAGCCCCTTCGGCCTGGGTCGGTGAGCCGCCCGTGCGCGTGATCTTCGCCGGCACACCGGCCGTCGCCGTACCTGCCCTGGCCGCCGTGGCGGCCTCCCGCCACGAGCTGGTCGCCGTGGTCACCCGCCCCGACGCGCCCGCCGGGCGGGGACGCGGGCTGTCCCGGTCCCCCGTCGGGGCGTGGGCCGACGAGCACGGGATCGAGGTGCTCACCCCGGCCCGCCCGCGCGAGCCGGAGTTCCTGGACCGGCTGCGCGAGCTGGCCCCGGACTGCGTCCCCGTGGTGGCCTACGGCGCGCTGGTGCCGCCGGCCGCCCTGGAGATCCCCCGGCACGGGTGGATCAACCTGCACTTCTCCCTGCTGCCCGCGTGGCGCGGGGCCGCGCCCGTCCAGCACGCGGTGCTGCACGGCGACGAGCTGACCGGGGCCAGCGTCTTCCAGCTGGAGGAGGGCCTCGACACGGGGCCGGTCTACGGCACCCTCACCGACGAGATCCGCCCGGCCGACACCTCCGGCGACCTGCTGGAGCGGCTCGCCCACTCCGGCGCGGGCCTGCTGGTGGCCGTCCTCGACGCGATCGCCGACGGCACCGCCCGGGCCGAGCCGCAGCCCGCCGACGGGGTGTCGCTGGCGCCGAAGCTGACCGTGGAGGATGCCCGGGTGCGCTGGTCCGACCCGGCGTTCGCGGTGGACCGGCGGATCCGGGCCTGCACGCCGGCGCCCGGGCCGTGGACGACGTTCCGGGGCGAGCGGGTCAAGCTCGGCCCGGTCGCCGCCGTGGCCGACGGCCCCGAGCTGAAGCCGGGTGAGCTGCTGGTGGAGAAGTCCCGGGTGCTGGCCGGTACGGCCACCGTCCCGGTGCGGCTCGGCGAGGTGCGGGCCGCGGGCAAGCGGGCGATGGCGGCGACGGACTGGGCGCGCGGCGCCCGGGTGGCCGCGGGGGAGGAACTCGCGTGACGGGCCCCGAGCGACCCTCCGGCGACCGTCTCCCGGCGGAGCGACGCGGTGAGGGGCCCGGCGGCCCCGGGCGCGGCGACCGCCCGGCTGGCGATCGGCGCGGCGGCCGGCCGGCGGGGGGCGGCCGGTGGGGCGCCCGCCCCGGCGGCGACCGGCGCGACGGCGGCCGCCGCCCGGCCCGCCCGGCGGTGGACCTGCCGCGGCAGGTCGCGTACGAGGCCGTCGCGGCGGTGCACCGGGACGACGCGTACGCCAACCTGGTGCTCCCGTCGCTGCTGCGGGACACCGGGCTGACCGGCCGGGACGCGGCCTTCGCCACCGAGCTGACCTACGGCACGCTGCGCCACCTCGGCACCCTCGACGCGATCCTCACCGACGCGGCCGGGCGGGACGTGCAGCGCATCGACCCGCCGGTACGCGACGCGCTGCGGCTCGGGGCCTACCAGCTCCTGCACACCCGGGTGCCGGCGCACGCCGCGGTCTCCTCGACCGTCGACCTGGTCCGCGCGGTCGGCCCCGGCGCGACGGGCTTCGCCAACGCGGTGCTGCGCGAGGTCGCCGGGCGGGACGCGGACGCCTGGGTGGCCAAGCTCGCGCCGCCGATGGAGACCGACCCGATCGGGCACCTCGCGCTGGCGTACAGCCATCCGCAGTGGATCGTGCGGGCCTTCGCCGAGGCGCTCGGCGGCGACCTCGGCGAGACCGCCCGGCTGCTCATCGAGGACAACGAACGCCCGCCGGTGCACCTGTGCGCCCGGCCCGGGCTGGCCGACCCGGTCGCGCTGGCCGACGAGGTCGGCGGGGCCCCGGGGGCCTTCTCCCCGTACGCCGTCTATCTCTCGGGCGGGGCGCCCGGCGACCTGCCGGCGCTGGCCGAGGGGCGGGCCCACGTGCAGGACGAGGGTTCCCAGCTGGTGGCCAACGCCCTGGCGGTGGCCCCGCTGGACGGCCCGGACGGGCGCTGGCTCGACCTGTGCGCCGGCCCGGGCGGCAAGTCCGGCCTGCTCGGCGCCCTCGCAGCGCAGCGGGACGCGCGGCTGACCGCCGTCGAGGTCTCCGAGCATCGGGCGCGGCTGGTCGCCCAGGCCACCCGGGGCCTGCCGGTGAACGTGCTGAACACCGACGGCCGCACGGTCGGCGCCGACCCGAAGCTGCCCGAGGCGCACTTCGACCGGGTGCTGGTCGATGCTCCCTGCACCGGGCTGGGGTCGCTGCGCCGCCGGCCGGAGTCCCGCTGGCGGCGCGAGCCGTCGGACCTGCCGCCGCTGACCCGGTTGCAGCGGGAGCTGCTCGCCGCCGCGCTGCGGGCCGTCCGTCCGGGCGGCCTGGTCGCCTACGTGACATGCTCCCCGCACACCGTGGAGACGCACGTGACGGTGACCGAGGCGGCCCGCCGCTCCGGGGTGCCGGTCGACTTCGTCGACGCCCGGCCGCTGCTGCCGGCGGGGATGCCCGGCCTCGGCGACGGGCCGACGGTGCAGCTGTGGCCGCACCGGCACGGCACCGACGCGATGTTCCTCGCGGTGCTGCGCCGCACCTGACAACGGACGTCCGACGGGGCGGTCACCCTCGGGTGGCCGCCCCGTGCCGGTCGGTCCGGTGCCGGTCCGGCGCTCAGGTGACCGGCAGGCCCTTCGTGCCGGCGCCCTTCATCGAGCGGGTCAGGTTGCGGTCGCTGACCCAGAGGAAGCACTGCACGCCCCGGTTGCCGTCGCGCCACTCCTGCTCGAGGGGGTGGTAGAAGATCGAGCCCGCCCGGTACTTCAGGTCGCCGTTGTTCGGCACCTTGACGTACTTCGCGATCAACGCGCGGCAGGCCCGGTGCACCCTGAGGCTGTCCCGCGTGAAGGCGTCGTAGCTGGTGTCCGGGGCCCGCCAGACGCCGACGAACTCGGCGTGGTGCTTGCTGGTGCAGGCCACCGCCACCATCTCCCGCACCTCGTCGTCGCTCAGCTTGGGGTTGAAGCAGCGGTGGGCGAGCGGGGCGGCGCCGGCCAGGGCGCCCTTCAGGCTTCCCGTCCGGGACTTCGCGCTCGCCTCGTCGAGGCTGGTCTGCTCGCTCAGGTCGCAGCGGAACCAGCGGGCGCCGCCGCCCCACGCCTGCGGCGACGGCAGCACGACGCTCAGCCCCAGCCGGCCGGAGCGCCAGTCCCCGCCGACCACCTCGTTGGCCTTCGTGTCGCACTCGGCCCGGGCGGCGCGCATGCCGGCCGAGCCGGCCGGCGGGGGCGTGGTGCGCTCGGTCGCCGCCCCGGTGAGCGTGCCGACGTGCACGGTCTCCACGCGGTGCGACTCGGCGCAGTCGACCGGGTTGTAGGCGGTGAGGTAGCCGACGTCCTGGATGCCCCGGTGGCAGACGCCGTCGGCGGGGACGAACGACTGCGGTGCGGCGGGCGCCGGCCAGTCGTCGGTCAGGTCCCGGTCGGTGCCGGCCGGGGTACCGCAGCCGGCGAGCGCCAGGGCCGCCACCGCGCCGGCCGCGGCCGCCGTCCACCACCGTCGCATCGCCCCGACCTCCCGCCGATCGTGGTCCGGCGGCGCGAGGCGGCCGGACACGTCACGGTGCGGCAGCATACGGCACCGCGCTCAGATCGCGGGGAGTCCCTTCGGGACGGTGCCTCGCATCGAGCGGTGCGAAAGCAGTCCCGACGCTGTTGCCGCAGCGTCGGACCGGGAGACGTCGACCACGCCGGGACGGTCGATCGTCACCACTGGTCACCGCCGGGCCACCGGGCGTCCCGTGGGTGGCGCGCTGCGGGCGGCCGGTCGCCGCGTTCGTACACTGGCCCCGTGACCGTACCGCCGCCGATCGTCGCGCCCAGCATCCTCGCCGCCGATTTCGCCCGCCTCGCCGAAGAGGTCCGTGCCGTCGAGAACGCCGCGGACTGGTTGCACGTGGACGTCATGGACAACCACTTCGTGCCCAACCTGACCATCGGGCTGCCCGTGGTGCAGAGCCTGCGGGCCGCCACCGAGCTTCCCTTCGACGTGCACCTGATGATCGAGGACCCGCGCCGGTGGGCCCCCGGCTACGCCGACGCCGGGGCGTACAACGTCACGTTCCACGCCGAGGCGTGCGACGACCCGGTGGCGCTGGCCAAGGACCTCCGCTCGGCCGGCGCGAAGGCCGGGCTGGCGATCGACCGGGACACGCCGATCGAGCCGTACCTGGAGTTGCTGCCGAGCTTCGACACGCTGCTGATCATGACGATCAAGGCCGGCTTCGGCGGGCAGCGCTTCATCCCGCAACTGCTGGACAAGGTGCGCGCCGCCCGCCGGCACGTCGACAGCGGCCACCTCGAACTGCGCATCGAGGTCGACGGGGGGATCGCCGCCGACACCATCGCGCAGGCGGCCGAGGCCGGCGCGGACGCCTTCGTCGCCGGCACCGCCGTCTACGGCGCCGACGACCCCGCCGAGGCCGTCCGGAAGCTGCGGGCACTCGCGGAACGCGCCGCCCCCGGGGCCTGACGTGGAGCCCGCCGGCGACCGCAAGGACATCATCCTCGTCGTCGACGACGACGAGGACATCGCGCGCTTCGTCGAGTTCAACCTGCGGCTGCACGGCTTCGAGGTGATCCACGCCGGCGACGGGCAGGAGGCGCTCGAGGTGATCGAGCGCCAGCGTCCCGACCTGGCCGTGGTCGACCTGATGATGCCGCGCATCGACGGGCTGGAGCTGACCCGGCGGCTGCGGGCCGACCCGATGACTTCGGCGCTGCCGGTGATCATGCTGACCGCCAAGGGCATGACGGTGGACAAGGTGCACGGGCTCAGCGCCGGCGCCGACGACTACCTGGTCAAGCCCTTCGACACGGCGGAGCTGGTGGCCCGGGTCAGCTCGACGCTGCGGCGCAACAAGGAGTTCCGCGAGGTCTCCCCGCTGACCGGGCTGCCCGGCAACAGCCGGATCCGCCGGGAGATCTCCGACCGGGTCCGCAGCGGCGTCGACTACGCCGTCGGCTACATCGACATCGACCGGTTCAAGAGCGTCAACGACCGGTACGGCTTCGTGCGCGGCGACGACTTCATCTCGGCCCTGGCGCGCAGCCTGCACCGGGCGGTGGTCTCGGTGGGGCTGCCGCCGGCCTTCCTCGGCCACGTCGGCGGCGACGACTTCGTCATCGTCTGCACGCCGGAGCAGGTGCGTCCGCTCACCTCGCGGGTGTCCGCCGACTTCGAGAAGGCCGCCGACTCGCTCTACGACGCCGCCGACGCCGCCCGCGGCTACGTGGAGCTGAAGGACCGGCGGGGCAACATCCGGCGCGCCGCCCTGGTCACCCTCTCCATCGGCGTCTCCATCTCCGACGCCAACAAGCGGTTCACCAACCCCCTCGAGGCGATCGCGGTCGCCTCCGAGATGAAGACGGTGGCCAAGAGCCAGCCCGGCTCGTACGTGGCGGTGGACCGGCGACGCGGGGTGACGTGACCGCGTATTCCCGCTGTGAAGTAGCTCGCCTCGGTGGCGCCACCCCCCGTCGAACGTGTAAGACTGCCGGTGTACCCACCACGCGCTGGCGGGACTCGGTGTAATTCCGAACCGGCGGTGATCCACGGCGTGACCGTGGTAAGCCCGCGACCCGGTCGGCCTCGTGCCGCCCGGTGGACCTGGTGAGAATCCGGGGCCGACGGTTGGGGGCGGGAAACCGCGCCCAGACAGTCCGGATGGGAGACAGCGCGCGGGACGGACGGGCCCTGCCCGGCCGCTGACCTCAGCGTGCCGTGTGTGCCCCCGGGTCGGCTCCGCCGTACCCGGACCTCCGCCGCCGCACGCCCGCGGCCCGTGCCGTTGCCTCCCGTGACCCGCCCGCGCGCCGACCGGTGAGTGAGAGGGCAGGGCAATGGGGGGCGTCTCCGTCGACGAGGCGATGCGTCGCGCGGTCGAACTCGCCGCGCGCGGTCTCGGCACGACCAGCCCCAACCCCGTGGTCGGCTGCGTGCTGCTGGACGCCGACGGCCAGGTCGTCGGCGAGGGGTTCCACGCCTACGCCGGCGGGCCGCACGCCGAGATCGTCGCGCTCGCCCAGGCGGGGGAGCGCGCCCGCGGCGGCACCGCCGTGGTCACCCTCGAACCCTGCGACCACACCGGCCGCACCGGTCCCTGCAGCACCGCGCTGGTCCAGGCCGGCGTCGCCCGGGTGGTCATCGCCGTGCCCGACCCCAATCCGGTCGCCTCCGGCGGGGCCGCCACGCTGCGCGCCGCCGGGGTCCAGGTGGACCTGGGGGTACGCGAGGCGGAGGCCGAGGCCGGCAACATCGCCTGGCTCACCTCGATGCGCCGCGGCTGGCCGTACGTGATCTGGAAGTTCGCCGCCACGCTGGACGGCCGGTCGGCGGCGGCCGACGGCACCAGCATGTGGATCACCTCCGAGGCGGCCCGGATGGACGTGCACGCGCTGCGCGGCACCGTCGACGCGGTGATCGCCGGGGTGGGCACGGTGCTCACCGACGATCCCCGGCTCACCGCCCGCAACCTGCGCGACGGCACCCTCAGCATCCGGCAGCCGCTGCGGGTGGTGGTGGACTCGGCGGGGCGTACGCCGGTCGACGCCCGGGTCCGCGACGGCGCGGCCCGGACGTGGGTCGCCACCGCCGCGGAGGTCGGCGTCGGGCCCGACGGTCGGGTCGACCTGCCGGCGCTGCTCGCCGCGCTGCACGGGCGCGGGGTCCGGGCGGCGCTGCTGGAGGGGGGGCCCACGCTGGCCGGCGCCTTCCTCGCCGCCGGCCTGGTCGACAAGATCGTCGGCTACGTCGCGCCCCGGCTGCTCGGCGCCGGCCCGACCGCCCTGGTGGACGCCGGTGTGACGACCATCGCCGAGGCGATCGACCTGGAGTACGTCGACGTTACGCAGGTCGGACCGGACCTGCGGATTACCGCGCTGCCCCGGAAGAGGGAGGGCTGACATGTTCACCGGCATCGTCGAGGAGTTGGGTGAGGTCGTCCGGATCACTCCGACGGCGGGTGACTCGGCGCTGGTCGCGGTCCGCGGCCCGCTGGTCACCTCAGACGCCCGGCACGGCGACTCGATCGCGGTCAACGGCGTCTGCCTGACCGTGGTGGACGCCGCCGACGGGGTCTTCACGGCGGACGTGATGGGGGAGACGCTGCGCCGCTCCGCGCTGGGCGCGTTGCGGGCCGGCGACCCGGTCAACCTGGAGCGGGCCGCCGCGCTCGGCAGCCGCCTCGGCGGGCACCTGGTGCAGGGCCACGTCGACGGCGTCGGCGAGGTGCTCGCCCGGGAGCCGGCCGCGCAGTGGGAGACCGTCCGGTTCCGCCTGCCCGCCGCCCTGGCCCGGTACGTGGTGGAGAAGGGCTCGATCACCGTCGACGGCGTCTCGCTGACCGTGGCCGACGTCGGCCCGGACTGGTTCGCCGTCGGGCTGATCCCGACCACGCTGAAGCTGACCACCCTCGGCGCGCGGGGCGTCGGCGACCCGGTGAACCTCGAGGTGGACGTCCTCGCCAAGTACGTCGAGCGGCTGCTCGGCGCCCGGCTGGCCGACCCCGGCCGTCCCGAGGCCGGCCCGACCGGCGGGCTTCCGGGCCCGGACGTCCCGGTCGCCGGCCTGCGGGACGCCGCCGCGACGGGCGGGGCGGCCTGATGGGCCCGCTCGGGTGGCTGCTCGACGCGCAGCTCAGCATCGGCGGCTCGCCGGTGCTGGTCCGGGAGATCGTCGGCAACGGCTTCGGGCTGGCCTCGGCCCTGTTCGGCCTGCGCCGGGTGGTCTGGGCCTGGCCCGTCGGCATGATCGGCAACGCGCTGCTGTTCACCGTGTTCCTGGGCGGGGTCTTCGCCACGCCGCAGGCGCACGACCTCTACGGGCAGGCCGGCCGCCAGGTCTTCTTCTTCGCGGTCAGCCTCTACGGCTGGTGGCGCTGGTCGCGCAACCGCCGCCACGGCGGCGACGACGACCGGGCCGCCGTGGCGCCCCGCTGGGCCACCGGCCGGGAGCGGCTGGGCCTGCTGGCCGCCGCCGTCCTCGGCACCGCCGCGTTCTACCCGGTGCTCGCCGCGCTGGGCTCCTGGGGCCCGCTGCCGGACGCCTGGATCCTCACCGGCAGCCTGCTGGCCACCTACGGCATGGCCCGTGGCTGGGTGGACTTCTGGCTGGTCTGGATCGCCGTCGACGCCGTCGGCGTGCCGCTGCTGCTGCGCGGCGGCTTCTACCCCTCGGCGGCCATGTACCTCGTCTACGGCGCCTTCTGCGCCTGGGGTGTCGTCGCCTGGTGGCGCACCTCGCGGGTCGCCCGCCCGGTGCCCGCCCCGATCCCGCAGACCTACTCGGAGGCCGTGGCATGACCACCTTTGGGAGCATCGAGCAGGCGGTGGCCGACATCGCCGCCGGCCGGCCCGTCGTCGTGGTCGACGACGCCGACCGGGAGAACGAGGGCGACCTGATCTTCGCCGCCGAGTTGGCGACACCGGAGCTGCTCGCGTTCATGGTGCGGTGGACGTCCGGCTACATCTGCGTGCCGCTGACCGAGAGCGAGTGCGACCGGCTGGACCTGCCGCCGATGCACCACACCAACCAGGACCGGCGGGGCACCGCCTACACGGTGACCGTGGACGCCCGGGAGGGGGTCAGCACGGGCATCTCCGCCGCCGACCGGTCGCACACCATCCGGCTGCTCGCCGACCCCGGCACCGGCCCGACCGACCTGGCCCGCCCCGGGCACGTGGTGCCGCTGCGCGCCCGGGAGGGCGGCGTGCTGCGCCGGCCCGGGCACACCGAGGCCGCCGTCGACCTGACCCGGCTGGCCGGGCTGCGCCCCGCCGGTGTGCTCTGCGAGCTGGTCAACGACGACGGCACCATGATGCGGCTGCCGGACCTGGAGAAGTTCTGCGCCGAGCACGCGCTGACCCTGGTCACCATCGCCGACCTGGTCGCGTACCGGCGGCGCACCGAGAAGCAGGTCGAGCTGGTCGCCGAGGCCCGGATGCCGACCCGACACGGGGTGTTCCGGGCGCTGGGCTACCGCAGCGAGCACGACTCGGCCGAGCACGTCGCCCTGGTCATGGGCGAGATCGGCGACGGGCGGGACGTGCTGGTGCGGGTGCACTCCGAGTGCCTCACCGGCGACGTCTTCGGCTCGGTGCGCTGCGACTGCGGCCCCCAGCTCGACGCGGCCCTGGACCGGGTCGCCGGGGAGGGGCGCGGCGTGGTGCTCTACGTGCGCGGCCACGAGGGGCGCGGCATCGGCCTGCTGCACAAGCTCCAGGCGTACCAGCTCCAGGACCAGGGCCGGGACACCGTGGACGCCAACCTCGACCTGGGCCTGCCGGCCGACGCCCGGGACTACGGCACCGGCGCGCAGGTCCTCTACGACATCGGGGTGCGCTCGATGCGGCTGCTCACCAACAACCCGGCCAAGCGGGCCGGCCTGGAGGGCTACGGGCTGACCGTCACCGGCCGCGAGGGGCTGCCGGTGCGGCCGCACCCGGAGAACGTGCGCTACCTGCGCACCAAGCGGGACCGGATGGGGCACCTGCTGGACGAGCTGGACGAGGTCACCGAGGCCCCGATGGGCCGGCCGGTACCCGGCGACGAGATCGGAGCGTAGACATGGCGGGTTTCGGGGAGCCGGGCGTGACGGCGGTGGACGCCGCCGGGATGACGGTCGGCGTGGTGGCCGCGCGGTGGCACGGCGAGCTGACCGACCACATGCTCGACCGGGCGGTCGCCGCCGCCGAGGCGTGCGGGGCCCGCGCGGTGACCGCCCGGGTGGCCGGCTCGGTCGAGCTGCCCGTGGTGGCCCAGGCCCTCGCGCGCCGCTGCGACGTGGTGGTCGCGCTGGGCGTGGTGGTCCGGGGCACCACCGCCCACTTCGACTACGTCTGCCGCTCGGTGACCGACGGGCTGACCCGGGTCGCGCTGGACGAGGGCAAGCCGGTGGCGCACGGCGTGCTCACCGTGGACACGATCGAGCAGGCCCGGGACCGGGCGGGGCTGCCCGGCTCGGCGGAGGACAAGGGCTGGGCGGCCACGGTCGCCGCGCTCGACGCCGCCCTCGCCATCCGCGGCATCGCCACCAGCGGCCACCGGGTCGGCTTCGGCGGCTGACCCCGCGTCCTTCCCGTCGGAAGGGCGGGGCGTTGGTGGTGGTCGTGAGGGCGTCCCACCACGCTGGCAGGAATTGCGACACAGCCGCCGACGCCCGGCATG
Source organism: Micromonospora sp. NPDC048040 (assembly GCF_055587185.1). Taxonomy (NCBI): domain Bacteria; kingdom Bacillati; phylum Actinomycetota; class Actinomycetes; order Micromonosporales; family Micromonosporaceae; genus Micromonospora; species Micromonospora sp. NPDC048040. Next base: position 96,597 of record NZ_JBVJGT010000007.1, read on the forward strand.
CGGCGTGAACCTGCGTCGCTGGCGGGCCGCCCCACCGGGACGGCCCGCCAGCGGACGGGCGCGTGGCCGTCAGCGCCTCAGCGCTGCCGCCTCCGCAGGCGCACCGCGAAGGTGACCGACGCGAGCAGCGGCCACAGCATCCAGCCGTAGAGGCCGACGAGCCAGGCGGTGTCGAACACCGGCGACGGGACGACCAGCGCCAGCACGCTGCTGAAGCCGACAGCGGCGAGGACGATGCCGAGCCAGCACAGCCAGCGGGCCACGATCCGTCCCCGCAGGGCGGCGAGGGAGAACGCCCCCATCAGCAGCGACTGGGCCAGGACCGCGACCTCGCCCAGCATCTGCCCGAGGTGCGCGGCGGCGTACCAGGTCTGGACCGTGGCGTCGTCGAGCGTTTTCAGGTCGGGCAGCACCCAGAGCAGGGTGAAACCGGTGACGACGGTGTTGACCGTGGCCAGCAGGCCACCGCCGAGCAGGGTGAGGCCGCCGAGCACCGAGTTCGGCGCCGCCTGCCGCACCAGCCCGGCCAGCGCCGAGGTGAGCACGAGCAGCGCGACGATGGACAGGCCCCCGGCGAACGCGTTCAGTTGCAGGGTCGACGCGGCGCCCACGGCCCAGTCCCGGATGGCGGCCGCGTCCGTGTTGCCCACCTCCGGCGACTGCGGCGTCCAGGTGCCGAACATCGACACGAACAGGGCGAGCGCGGCGCCGGCGGCGACGCCGAGCCCGGCCCGGGCGGGCGCCGTCGGCGCGACGGGCGCGACGTCGGCATTGGCGATGCTGGTCGTGGACATGTGATCTCCAACGTGGTGAGGGTTCTTCCTGCCCGAAGACTCTGCGTCCGCCCGCGCCCCGGCCGGGACGGTCGGGCGTCCCCGTCGCGCCCGGCCGACCGCACGCCGTGGAGGGGACGAACGTCCCGCGACAGCGGGACGCGGCCGCGGCTACTGTCATCCGGCACGCCGAGAGCGAGGAGAGGTCAGTGGCCGTCAGGGGGCCGTCCCGGGTTGTCGCCGTCGCCGCGCTCGCTCTGTCGCTGGCCTGCTACGCCGCCACGGCCGTCGGCGCGGCCTTCGTGCCCGGGGTGACGCCGCCGACCGTGGCGGACCTCGTCTGGTTCACCGGCTTCCTGGCCTTCCCCCTGGTCGGCGCGGTGATCGCGGTGCACCGCCCGGCGAACGGCGTCGGCTGGCTCTTCCTCGCCGTCGGCGTGCTCCAGTTCGGCGCCGCCGTCCTGGACGGGCTCGGCCAGCATTTTCTGGCGACCTGTCCCACCTGCGCCACCGGCCCGGTGCTGGTGCTCGCGCAGAACGCGCTGTTCGCCGTCGCCTGGGTCTGCGCCACCACGTACCCGCTGCTGCTCTTCCCGGACGGCCGTCCGCCGTCCCCCCGCTGGCGGTGGATCCTCCCGGCCACCACGGCGACGCTGGCCGTGCTGGTCGCCTCGGTCGTCGTCACCCCGGGGCGGGTCGCGGCGGACGACCTGGCGGTCAACCCGTTCGGCGTACCCGCGCTGGCGGGGCTCGCGCCGCTCGCCACCACCGTGACGCTGTTCGCGCTGCTGGCCCTGACGGTGGCCGCGATGGCGTCGTTCGTCGTCCGCTGGCGCCGGGCGGGCGGCCCGGACCGGCGGCGCCTCGCCTGGCTGGCGCTCGCCGCCCTGGTCTTCATCGGCACGACCCTGGTCGGCCTGCTCACCGACCAGTGGACGCCGCCGTGGGTGGGCGCCCTGCTGGAGGGCGTGGGCGTCGCGGCGCTTCCGCTGGCCACCGGGATGGCCATCCTCCGCGCCGACCTGTTCGACATCGCGGCGGTGCTCGACCGCTCGATCACCTACGCGGCCCTGTCCGCCGTCGTCGTCGTCACCTATCTGGGCTCCCTCGCCGCATCGTCCGCACTGCTCGCCCCCGACCGGAGCCGGGGCGCGTCGCTGGTGGCCACGGCCGCGGTCGCCGTCTCGCTCAACCCGGTCAAGGACCGCCTGCTGCGGGGCGTCGACCGGCTGCTCTTCGGCGACCGGGACCGGCCCTACGAGGTCGTCACCGGCCTCGCCGAGCGCCTGTCGCGGACCGTGGCGCTGGAGGAGCTGCTGCACACGGTGACCGAGACGCTGACGAGCATGCTGCGCGTGCCGTACGCCCGGGTGGTCACCGGCGAGGTGGTCGACCCGCCGGCGGACGCGTACCCGTTCCCGTTGGTCAGCAACGGCCGGCAGGAGGGCACCCTGCTGGTCGGGCGGCGCGGCGGCAGCGCCCCCTTCGAGCCCCGCGAGCTGGACCTGCTCGCCGATCTCGCCGGCCAGATCGCCATGGCAGTGCGGGCCGCCCGGCTGGAGGAGGACCTGCGGGAGTCGCGGGAGCGCATCGTGCGGGCGCGGGAGGAGGAGCGGCGGCGGGTGCGGCGGGACCTGCACGACGGGCTCGGGCCCCTGCTCGCGGCGGCCAGCCTCCAGATCGACGTGCTCGCCGAACGGGTCGCCGACGATCCCCGGGCACACCCGCTGGCGACGAAGATCAAGGGCGTGATCAGCCAGTCCGTCTCCGACGTGCGGGAGGTCGTGCACGGGCTGCGGCCGCCGTCTCTCGACGATCTCGGCCTGCCGGGCGTGGTCCGCGAGCACGCCGCCGCACTGCGCGCCGCCGGGCTGGACGTCGAGGTGGACTGCCGGGAGGACCTGCGCGTCACCAGTGCGGCCGTGGAGGTCGCCGCCTACCGCATCGTCACCGAGGCGATGACCAACGTCGTACGGCACGCTCGCGCCAGCCGGTGCCGGGTCGCCATGAGCCTGGAGGATGGCCGGCTGCGGCTGGAGGTCACCGACGACGGGTGCGGGCTGCTCGTGCCGCACCGGGACGGCGTCGGCCTGTCCTCGATGCGGGAACGAGCCGACGAGCTGGGCGGCACGGTCACCGTCGGCCCTCGGCCCGGCGGGGGTACGAGGGTCCGCGCCGAACTGCCGGTGCCCGCCGCGGCGGGAAGGAGCTGACGATGCCGGATCCGGTGCGGGTGCTGCTGGTGGACGACCACCCCATCTTCCTGGACGGGCTGCGTACGGCGCTCGACGGCGTACCCGGGATCGAGATCGTCGGCACCGCCACCGACGGCGAGGCGGCCCTCGTCGCGGCCGAACGGCTGCGGCCGGACGTCGTGCTGATGGACCTCGCCATGCCCGGCATCGGCGGCGTCGAGGCCACCCGGCGGATCACGGCCCGGGGCGATGTCGCCGTGCTCGTGCTGACCATGCACGCCGACGACGACTCGGTGTACGCCGCCATTCGCGCCGGTGCCGCCGGGTACCTGCTCAAGGGCGCCGCGCGCGGCGACGTGACGCGGGCCGTGTCCGCCGTCGCGGCCGGCGAGGCGGTCTTCGGCACCGAGATCGCCCAGCGGGTCCTGCGCCACTTCGCCGAGGGGCCCCGGTCGCCGCAGAACCGGCCGTTTCCCGAACTCACCCCGCGGGAGGTGCAGATCCTCGACCTGGTGGCCCAGGGGCTCGGCAACCAGGTGATCGCCCGCAAGCTGTCCGTCGCGCCGAAGACGGTCCGCAACAGCGTGTCGACCATCCTCGGCAAGCTGCACGCCGTCGACCGCAGCGAGGCGGTCGCCCGCGCCCGGGCGGCCGGGCTGGGACGGCCGCCAGCGCCGCCGGCGAAATGAGGCGCGACCCGCCCGGCGTGTTCGCCGGACGGGCCTGCGACAATGGCACGTCGTGAAGACGTTCGAGGAGTTGTTCGCCGAGCTGCAGGCCAAGGCCGCCGCCGGCACCCCTGGCTCGGGCACGGTCGCCGCGCTCGAGAAGGGCGTGCACTTCATCGGCAAGAAGGTCGTCGAGGAGGCGGCCGAGTCGTGGATGGCCGCCGAGCACGAGGGGCCGGAACGGACCGCCGAGGAGATCTCCCAGCTGCTCTACCAGGTCCAGGTGCTGATGCTCGCCAGCGGCCTCGACCTGAAGGACGTCTACCGACATCTGTGAGTGCGCCCCGCCGTTGATCAGATTCGATCGAAGGAGCACTCCGTCATGCTGCGTGTCGCCGTACCCAACAAGGGCGCCCTGGCCGAGAAGGCCGCCCAGATGCTGCGCGAGGCGGGCTACCGCCAGCGCACCGACCCCAAGGACCTCGTCTGCCGGGACGAGGCCAACGACATCGAGTTCTTCTACCTGCGGCCCAAGGACATCGCCACCTACGTCGGCTCCGGGGATCTCGACGTCGGGATCACCGGCCGCGACCTGCTGATCGACTCCGGCGCGCCGGCCGAGGAGGTGGTGGACCTCGACTTCGGCCGGGCCACCTTCCGCTTCGCCGCCCGCCCCGAGGACGTCGACGACGTACGGGAGCTGGGCGGGCACCGCATCGCCACCGCGTACCCGGGGCTGGTCGAGCGGCACCTGGCCGAGCTGGGCGTGAAGGCCGACGTGATCCGCCTGGACGGGGCCGTGGAGAACGCCATCCGGCTCGGCGTCGCCGACGTGGTCGCCGACGTGGTGGAGACCGGCACCACGCTGCGCCAGGCCGGCCTGGTGGTCTTCGGCGAGCCGCTGCTGCGCTCCTCGGCGGTGCTCGTCCGCCGCGCCGGCGCGCCGGCGCCGCAGTCGGAGCAGCTGCTGCGCCGCCTGCACGGCGTCCTGGTGGCCCGCCGCTACGTGATGCTGGCGTACGACGTGCCGGCCGGCCTGCTGGACCGGGCCAGCTCGCTGACCCCGGGCATCGAGTCGCCGACCGTCTCCCCGCTGCACCGCGAGGGCTGGGTGGCCGTGCAGGCGATGGTGCTCAGCGACGACGTGCACCGGATCATGGACGAGCTCTACGAGCTCGGCGCCCGCGCGATCCTCGTCACCAACATCCACGCCTGCCGGCTGTGAGCGGCCCGCCCGCGGCGGCGGGTAACCCGGCCCGGCCGGTGCCGCGCGTCCTGCCGCCGTGGGCGGCCATGGTCGTGGTCACCCTCGCCGGGTTCGCCTCGGCGGCGCAGGGTGCGGCCAACGCGGAGCTGGGCGAGCGGGCCGGCAACGCCACCCTGGGCGCGGTGGTCAACAACCTCGGCGGGACGCTGCTGATCGGCGTCGGGGTGCTGGCCCTGCCCTCGGCACGCGCCGGCCTGGTCGCGCTGCGCCGGGCCCGGCTGCCCTGGTGGGCGTACCTTGGCGGGCTCGGCGGGGCGGCCATCGTGCTGCTCGGCGCGTACATCGTCCCGGTGCTCGGGGTGGCGGTCTTCACCATCGCGCAGGTGGCCGGTGGCAGCCTCGGCGGGCTGGCCGTGGACCGGGCGGGACTGGCGCCGGTCGGGCGGCTGGCGCTCACCCCGGCGCGGGTGGCCGGTGCCGTGCTGGGCGTGGCCGCCGTGGCGCTGGCCCAGCTCGGCCGGCCCGTCGGCGACCTCGCCCTGGGGCTGGTGCTGCTGGCCGTGGCCGGCGGGGTGGCCGTCGCACTCCAGTCCGCGCTGAACGCCCGGGTCTCCGCCGCCGGCTCGGCCACCGCCGGGGTGGCGGTCAACTTCGCCACCGCCACGCCGGTGGTGCTGCTCGTCGCGGCGCTGGCCGGAGCCCTGGCCGGCCCGGCCCCGACCTGGCCGGACGCCTGGTACCTCTACACGGGCGGCCTGCTCGGCGTGGTCATCGTGGCGAGCCTGGTGGTCGGGGTGCCCGCGATCGGGGTGCTGCGTACCGGCCTGGCGTTGGTCGCCGGGCAACTGGGCGGCGCCCTGCTGCTGGACGCGCTGGTGCCGGGCGGGCCGGGCGTGCGGCTGCCGGTGTTCGCCGGCGCGCTGCTGACCCTGCTGGCCGCGTTGATCGCCGGTCGGGGCTCCGCCCGGTCACGTACCCGCGCCGCGGTGCCGTCCGCCCGTGTGGCGGCGGACGAGCGGCCCGGAGCGGGTGGCAGACTGGTGGGGTGAGTGAAACCGAGACGATCCGCCTCCGCCCGCGCCGTATCCGGGTGGTCTGCTGGGCCTCGGCGGCCGTGCTCCTCGTGGTGTTCAGTCTGGTCGCCACCTCGCTGAGCGGGGCAACCGGCAACGGCTACGGCAGTTTCCAGCGGGGCGACCAGATCGCGATGGTCGGTCTCGGCGTGTTCGGCGCCCTCGGCTTCCTGCTCTTCACCCGGCCCCGGGTGGAGGCGGACGGGCGCGGTGTGCGCGTGCGCAACGTCCTCGGCTCGTACGAGCTGCCGTGGGAGGTCGTCCGCGGGGTCCGCTTCGACCGGGGCGCGCCCTGGGCGAGCCTGGAGCTGCACGACGACGACCTCCTGCCGATGGTCGCCCTGCAGGCCGCCGACAAGGAGCTGGCCGTCGAGGGGGTCCGCGCGCTGCGCCGGCTGCACCAGGCGCACCAGGCCCGCCTCGCCGAGGGCGCGACCGGCCGCTGAGCCGCCGCGCCGGCGAGGCCGGTGGCCCGGCCCGGCCCCGGGGTGCCCGGTTTGGGGGCGCTCGGGCGAGGGTGTAGTGTTGTCGAGTCGACCAGGCTGTCTCCGCGTGCGAGCAAGTCGCCCGTGACCGGACAGCCATGAAAGAGGAGCGCCTGCTCCCACCCGAGTCGCCGCCACGGTGGCCGGGTCCGGTCACCGGTTCCGGGCACGTCCCGGCGCCGGATGCGCGATCATGTGATTGTGCCGACCGGTCGAGCGGGCCCTGGCATGCGCCGGGGCCTTCTGCTTTCCGGTTGGCTCCCACCCGGGGAGCCGCGGGGTCGGCCACGCAGGAGACTTTGACTCGAGGAGGCCCCATCAGCGTCGAACCACGCGTGAACGAGCAGATCCGGGCACGTGAGGTCCGACTGGTCGGCCCCGAGGGTGAGCAGGTGGGCATCGTCCCGCTGGAGCGCGCCCTTCAGCTGGCCGCGGACGTAGACCTGGACCTGGTCGAGGTTGCGCCGATGGCGCGCCCTCCGGTGTGCAAGCTCATGGACTTCGGCAAGTTCAAGTACGAGAGCGCACTGAAGGCGCGCGAAGCGCGGCGTAACCAGCAGCAGACCGTCATCAAGGAGATGAAGCTCCGGCCGAAGATCGACCCGCACGACTACGAGACCAAGAAGGGTCACGTGGTGCGGTTCCTCAAGGCCGGCGACAAGGTCAAGGTGACGATCATGTTCCGCGGTCGCGAGCAGAGCCGCCCGGAGCTGGGTTACCGGCTCCTGCGCCGGCTCGAGTCGGAGATCTCGGAGCTGGGGTACGTCGAGGCCGCGCCGAAGCAGGACGGCCGAAACATGATCATGGTGCTCGCGCCGCACCGCGCCACCAAGGCGGCCGCCACGGCCGCCCGCGGCGGCGCGCTACCGCGGGGCGAGCGGGAGTCCGGCGCCGCCGAGGCGCCGACGGCCGAGGCGGCCGGACCCGCCGGGACGACCGGCGAGTAACAGGGGAGAGACGTTCCACATGCCGAAGATGAAGAGCCACACGGGGATGGGCAAGCGGGTCAAGGTGACCGGCAAGGGCAAGATCGTTGCCCAGCAGGCCGGCCTCCGGCACAACCTGGAGAAGAAGCCCTCCACCCAGACCCGTCGGCTGACCGGCACCGTCGTGCTGGCCAAGGCCGATGTCAAGCGCATCAAGAAGCTGCTCGGCCGCTGACGCGCGCCACCTGACGTAAGAAGGAGTTGAGATGGCACGCGTCAAGCGGGCTGTGAACGCCCAGAAGAAGCGCCGTACCCTGCTGGAGACCGCGAGCGGCTACCGCGGTCAGCGCTCCCGCCTCTACCGCAAGGCCAAGGAGCAGGTGCTGCACTCGATGCAGTACGCCTACCGGGACCGTCGCGACCGCAAGGGCGACTTCCGGCAGCTGTGGATCCAGCGGATCAACGCGGGCGCCCGCGCCAACGGGATGACCTACAACCGCCTGATCCAGGGCCTGCGCCTGGCCGGCATCGAGGTCGACCGCAAGATCCTGGCCGACCTGGCCGTCAACGACGCCGCCGCGTTCGCGGCGATCGTCGAGCTGGCCCGGGCCGCGGTCACGGCCGAGGGCACCGGCGGCGCGGCGGCCCAGGCCGCCTGATCCCCGCGCACCAGCAGATCGAGGCGTCTCCCATGCAGTCACCATCGCGCGGGAGACGCCTCGACGCCGTCTCCGGCCCCTTCACCCCGCGTACCCCCAGGGTGGTCGCCGCCCGCCGGCTCCAGCGCCGCCGGGACCGCGAGGCCACCGGCCGGTTCCTCGCCGAGGGGCCGCAGGCGGTCCGCGAGGCCCTGGCCCGCCCGGGGGTGGTCACCGAACTCTTCGGTACGCCCGCCGCCCTGGACCGGCACGCCGACCTGGCCGCCGACGCCGCCCGCGCCGACGTTCCGGTCTCCGAGGTGACCGACGAGGCCCTGGCCGCCCTCGCCGAGACCGTCGCCCCGCAGGGCCTGGTCGCCGTCTGCCGGCACCTCGACGTGCCCCTGGAGCGGGCCCTGGCCGGCGGGCCACGCCTCGTCGCGGTGCTCGCCGAGATCCGCGACCCGGGCAACGCCGGCACCGTGCTGCGCACCGCCGACGCCGCCGGGGCCGGCGCGGTCGTCTTCGCCGGCGACGCCGTCGACCCGTACAACGGCAAGTGCGTCCGGGCCTCGGCCGGCAGCCTCTTCCACGTCGACGTGGTCCGCGCGCCCGACCCGCTGGACGTGGTCGCCGCGCTGCGCGCCGCCGGCCTCACCGTGCTCGCCACCACCGGCTACGGCGAGGACGACCTCGACGATCTCGCCGACGCCGGCCGGCTCGCCGCCCCCACCGCCTGGCTGTTCGGCTCCGAGGCGCACGGCCTGCCGGAGGCGCTCACCGCCGCCGCCGACGCCCGCGTCCGGGTGCCGCTGCACGGGCGTGCCGAGAGCCTGAACCTGGCTGCGGCCGCCGCCGTCTGCCTGTACGCTTCAGCGAGAGCGCAGCGGTGACCGGGCACCGGTCCCGCGAGGCACCCAGCAGAGGAGAGCATTCGCCCGTGAACGCGCCACGGCGTTCGTTTAGCCAGCCCGCCGGTGTCGGCGGGCGGCGGGCCTGACCTGCTTTCCGCGCAACTCCCACCGGCGGGCTGCGGCACAGCCGCGCGTCCGTAGACTCGCTTCGCCGCCCCGTGAGGGCTGGCGCCGCCGTGAGGGAGTGCCCGTACGCCATGAGCTACCGCAACGATCCGTACGACCCGAAGCAGGTCGCCCTGCTCGACCCGGCCGCCCTGGCCGAGGCCGTCGCCGCCGCCGAGAAGGCGTTCGCCGAGGCCGGTGACCCGGACGCGCTGACCGCGCTGCGCCCGGCGCACCTCGGCGACCGGTCCCCGGTGTCGCTGGCCCGCCGGGAGATCGGCGCGCTGCCGCCGGCCGCGAAGTCCGACGCCGGCAAGCGGGTCAACGAGGCCCGCCGCGCCGTCGAGGCCGCCTACGCCGCCCGCCAGGAGGTCCTGGAGCGGGAGCAGGCGGAACGGGTGCTGGTGGAGGAGCGCGTCGACGTGACGCTGCCCCACGACCGGCGGCCCCGGGGCGCCCGGCACCCGATCAGCACCCTGATGGAGCAGATCAGCGACCTGTTCGTCGGGATGGGCTACGAGGTGGCCGAGGGGCCCGAGGTCGAGCTGGAGTGGACCAACTTCGACGCGCTCAACATCCCGGCCGACCACCCGGCCCGTGGCCTGATGGACACCTTCCACATCGCACCCGCCGACGGCTCCGCCGGGACGGCCGGCGAGCCGGCGGGTTCCGGCCTCGTCCTGCGCACCCACACCTCGCCGGTGCAGGCGCGCACCATGCTGACCCGCCAGCCGCCGATCTACGTGATCGTGCCGGGGCGGGTCTACCGCACCGACGAGCTGGACGCCACCCACGCCCCGGTCTTCCACCAGGTGGAGGGCCTGGTGGTGGACAAGGGCATCACCATGGCGCACCTGCGCGGCACCCTGGACCACTTCGCCCGGGCGATGTTCGGCGAGGGCGCGAAGACCCGCTTCCGGCCGCACTACTTCCCGTTCACCGAGCCGTCGGCGGAGTTCGACGTCTGGTTCCCGGAGCACCGCGACGGCCCGCGCTGGGTCGAGTGGGGCGGCTGCGGGATGGTCAACCCGCGGGTGCTGCGCGCCTGCGGCATCGACCCCGAGGTCTACTCGGGATTCGCGTTCGGCATGGGCATCGACCGGACCGTGATGTTCCGGCACGGGGTCAGCGACATGCGGGACATGGCCGAGGGCGACGTGCGGTTCACCCGCGCGTTCGGGGTCGGGGCGTAGGCGATGCGGGTACGAGTTACGGAGACGGTGGTCTGAGTCATGCGAGTTTCTGTCAGTTGGCTGCGGGAGTACGTCGACCTCCCCGCCGACCTGCCCGCCGGCGACCTGGAGCAGGCCCTGGTCGGCCTCGGCATCGAGGTCGAGTCCGTCGTGGACCTGCGGGAGACCGTCACCGGTCAGCTGGTGGTCGGTGAGGTCCGGGAGATCGAGGAGCTGACCGGCTTCAAGAAGCCGATCCGGTTCTGCCGGGTCGACGTCGGGGACGCCAACGGCACCGGCGAGCCGCAGGAGATCGTCTGCGGGGCGCGCAACTTCGCCCCGGGCGACCGGGTCGTGGTCATCCTGCCCGGCGGCGTGCTGCCCGGCGGCTTCGCCATCGGCGCGCGCAAGACCTACGGGCGCAACTCCAACGGCATGATCTGCTCCGCCAAGGAGCTGGGCCTCGGCGACGACCACTCGGGCATCATCGTGCTGCCCGAGGACACCCCGGCCAAGCCGGGCGACGACGCGCGGCCGGTCGTCGGGCTCGACGACGTCGTGGTCGAGCTGGAGATCACCCCCGACCGGGGGTACGCGATGAGCCTGCGCGGCCTTGCCCGCGAGCTGTCGCACACCCTCGGCGTGCCGTTCCGCGACCCGGGCCTGGCGCCCGCGCCCGGCGGCACGGAGGCCCCGGCGTACCCGGTCGAGGTGCGGGACACGGTCGGCTGCGACCGGTTCGCCGCCCGCCTCGTGCGCGGCGTCGACCCGACGGCGGCCACCCCCGGCTGGATGCAGCGGCGGCTCACCGTCGCCGGCATCCGCAGCATCTCGCTGCCGGTCGACATCACCAACTACGTGATGCTGGAACTCGGCCAGCCGATGCACGCCTTCGACGCCGACCGGATCGCCGGGCCGCTGGTGGTGCGCCGCGCCGAGGCGGGGGAGAAGCTGACCACGCTGGACGGGGTGACCCGCGCGCTCGCGCCCGAGGACATGGTGATCTGCGACGACACCGGCCCGATCTCGCTCGCCGCCGTGATGGGCGGCGAGACCAGCGAGGTCGTCGCGGGGACCACGGACGTGCTCTTCGAGGCCGCCCACTGGGACCCGGTGATGGTGGGGCGCACCGCCCGCCGGCACCGGCTGTTCAGCGAGGCGGCGAAGCGGTGGGAGCGGGGCGTCGACCCGGCCCTGCCGCTGGTCGCCATCGCGCGGGCGGTCCGGCTGCTCACCGAGCATGCCGGCGGCACGGCCGGGGACGAGGTCCTCGACATCGACCACGTCCGGCCGCGTACCCCGGTGGTCCTGCCGGTCGACCTGCCGACCCGGCGGATCGGCGTGACCTACCCGCCGGCGCGGGTGGTGGCCCTGCTGGAGCAGGTCGGCTGCACGGTCGCCCACGGCGCCGACCGGCTCGGCGAGGACCCGGGCGAGGTCGGCGTCGCCGCCGGCGACGGCACGGCGCTCACCGTCACCCCGCCGACCTGGCGGCCCGACCTGACCGACCCGGCGGACCTGGTCGAGGAGGTGGTCCGCCTCGACGGGTACGACCGGGTGCCGTCGGTGCTGCCGACGGCGCCGCCCGGCCGCGGCCTGACCTGGCAGCAGCGTCGCCGCCGGGCCGTGGCCCGGTCGCTCGCCGAGCGCGGGTACGTGGAGGTGCTGGCGCACCCGTTCGTCGCCCCGGAGCTGGCCGACCAGCTCGGCCTGCCCGAGGGCGACCCTCGCCGGCAGGCGGTACGGCTGGCCAACCCGCTGTCGGAGGAGGAGCCGCTGCTGCGCACCACGCTGCTCGGCCCGCTGCTCGGCATCGTGAAGCGCAATCTCGGCCGGGGTCAGCGCGACCTCGCCCTGTACGAGATCGGCGCGGTCTTTCACCCGCGCCCCGGCGCCGGCCGCCCGCCAGCGATGGGCGTGGACCGGCGACCCAGCGACGAGGAGTTCGCCGCCGCCGACGCGGTGGTGCCCGACCAGCCCCGGCACGTCGCCGTCGTGCTGACCGGCGACGTCGAGCCGGCCGGCTGGTGGGGCGCGGGCCGCCCGGCCGGCTGGGCGGACGCCGTGGAGGCCGGCCGGGACGTGCTCGCCGCCGCCGACATTCCCGCGCACCGGATCGAGGTCCGGGCCGCCGAGTACGCGCCGTGGCACCCCGGCCGCTGCGCGGAGCTGCTGGTCGACGGCACGGTGGTCGGGCACGCCGGCGAGCTGCACCCGGCGGTCCTGGCGGCGCTGGAGCTGCCCCGGCGGACCAGCGCCCTGGAGCTGGACCTGGACGCGCTGCCGGCGGCCCCGGTGGCGTCCGGGCCGGCCGTCTCGGGTTTCCCGCCGGCGCTGATCGACGTGGCGCTGGTGGTCGACGAGTCGGTCCCGGCGGCGCAGGTGCAGCGCGCCCTGGTCGAGGGCGCCGGCGAGTTGCTGGAGGGGGTGCGCCTGTTCGACGTGTACGCCTCCGAGCAGCTCGGGGCGGGCCGGAAGTCGCTGGCGTACAAGCTCACCTTCCGGGCCCCCGACCGGACGCTGACCGTGGAGGAGGCGGTGGCCGCGCGGGACGCGGCGGTCGCCCGGGCCGCGGAACGCTTCGGCGCCACCCTGCGCGGCGCCTGACGCCTGCACGTCGACGGCCCCCGTCCGGTTTCGCCGGGCGGGGGCCGTTTCCGTTGTCCGGCTCCGTCCCGACCCCCCGCGCCCGGACGCGACGCTCATCATGTGCATACAGAAGTCTGCATGAACTTGCAGCGGCCGATCATTACTGCTAACCTTCGCTGCATAGTCATGCGGAGGTGAGTATGGGTATCCGAGTCGCGGTAGCGGGGGCGAGCGGCTACGCCGGGGGCGAGCTGATCCGCCTGGTCGCCGGGCACCCGGAGTTCGACCTGGTCGCCGCTACCGCGCACAGCCAGGCCGGGCACCGGCTCGACGTCGTGCACCCGCAGCTCGCCGGCCTGGACCTGGTGCTCGGCGAGACGGACGCGACGGCGCTGGGCGACGCGGACCTGGTCTTCCTGGCCCTGCCGCACGGCCAGTCGGCGGCCCTGGCGGCCCAGCTCCCGCCCGAGGTCCGCGTCGTCGACCTCGGCGCCGACCACCGGCTCGCCGACCCCTACGCCTGGGCCAACTACTACGGCGGCCCGCACGCCGGGCAGTGGACCTACGGCCTGCCCGAGCTGCCCGGCCAGCGGGAGCTGATCGCCGGCGCCACCCGGGTCGCCAACACCGGCTGCTACGCCGCCGCCATCACCCTCGCGCTCGCCCCGCTGATCGCCGCCGGCGCCGCCGACCCGGCCGACGTGGTGGTCGTCGCGGCCTCCGGCACCTCCGGCGCGGGCAAGGCGGCCAAGCCGCACCTGCTCGGCAGCGAGGTGATGGGGGACCTGTCGCCCTACCGCGTCGGCACCCACCAGCACGTGCCGGAGATCAAGCAGGCCACCGGGGCGACCGGCCTGTCGCTCACCCCGGTGCTCGCGCCGATGCCCCGGGGCATCCTGGCCACCGTGACCGCCGTGCCGGCCCGGGGCGTGGACCCGCGGGCGGTGCTCGCCGAGGCGTACGCGGACGCGCCCTTCGTGCACGTGCTGCCCGAGGGGACCTGGCCGCACACCGCCGCCACCCTCGGCTCCAACTCCTGCCACCTGCAGGCCACCGTCGACGTCGACACCCGCCGGACCATCGTGCTCAGCGCGCTGGACAACCTCGGCAAGGGCGCCGCCGGCCAGGCCGTGCAGAACGCCAACCTCATGTTCGGCCTGCCGGAGACGACGGGCCTGTCCGTCTGGGGGATCGCACCATGAGCGTCACGACTCCGCGGGGGTTCCGGGCGGCCGGGGTGGCCGCCGGGCTCAAGGCCAGCGGCGCGAGCGACGTCGCGCTGGTCGTCAACGACGGCCCGGACGCCGGGGTCGCCGCCGTGTTCACCGCCAACCGGGTCAAGGCCGCGCCGGTGCTCTGGACCCAGCAGGTGGTCCGCGGCGGCGTCGTCCGCGCCGTGGTGCTCAACTCGGGCGGGGCCAACGCGTGCACCGGCCCGGCCGGCTTCCAGGACACCCACGCCACCGCCGAGCATGCCGCCGCCGCGCTCACCTCGGCCAGCCCCCGGCTGATGCTCGGGGCCGGCGACGTGGCGGTCTGCTCGACCGGCCTGATCGGCGAGCGGCTGCCGATGCAGAAGCTCCTCCCCGGCGTACGCGCCGCGATCCGCGGCCTGTCCCGCGACGGCGGCCCGGCGGCCGCCGAGGCCATCATGACCACGGACACCCGCCCCAAGACCACGGTGGCGCGGGGCAGCGGCTGGACCGTCGGCGGCATGGCCAAGGGCGCCGGCATGCTCGCCCCGGCGATGGCGACCATGCTCTGCGTGCTGACCACCGACGCGGTGGCCGGGCCGGAGGCCCTCGACGCCGCGCTGCGCGAGGCGTGCCGGGTCACCTTCGACCGGATCGACTCCGACGGCTGCATGTCGACCAACGACACGGTGCTGCTGCTGGCCAGCGGCGCGAGCGGCATCGCGCCGACGCCGGCCGAGCTGACCGCCGCGGTCACCGCCGCCGCGCACGACCTGGCCCAGCAGCTCGTCGCCGACGCCGAGGGCGCCACCAAGCAGATCGCCGTCGACGTGGTCGGCGCGGCGAGCGAGGACGACGCGGTCGAGGTGGGGCGGTCGGTGGCCCGCAACAACCTGGTCAAGACCGCGCTGTTCGGCAACGACCCGAACTGGGGTCGGATCCTCGCCGCCGTCGGCACCACCGCCGCCGCCTTCGAGCCGGACGCGGTCGACGTCGCGGTCAACGGCGTCTGGGTGTGCCGCTCCGGCGCCGCCGCCGAGGACCGGTCGAAGGTCGACCTGACCGGGCGGGACGTCACCATCCGGATCGACCTGCACGCCGGCGACGCCGAGGCCACGATCTGGACCAACGACCTCTCCCACGCGTACGTACACGAGAACTCGGCCTACTCGACATGAGCCTCACCACCGACCTCACCCGCGCCCAGGCCAAGGCCGCCACGCTGATCGAGGCCCTGCCCTGGCTGGCCCGCTTCTCCGGCTCGACCGTCGTGGTCAAGTACGGCGGCAACGCCATGGTCGACCCCGAACTGCAACGGGCCTTCGCCGCCGACATGGTCTTCCTGCGCTACGCCGGCCTGAAGCCGGTCGTGGTGCACGGCGGCGGCCCGCAGATCTCCGCCATGCTCGGCCGGCTCGGCATCGCCAGCGAGTTCCGGGGCGGCCTGCGGGTCACCACCCCGGAGGCGATGGACGTGGTCCGGATGGTGCTCGTCGGCCAGGTGGGCCGGGAGCTGGTCGGGTTGATCAACGCGCACGGCCCGTTCGCGGTCGGCCTCTCCGGCGAGGACGCGGGCCTGTTCACCGCCGTGCGGCGGCCCGCGTACGTGGACGGGGAGCCGGTCGACGTCGGGCAGGTCGGCGACGTCGAGTCGGTCGACGTCTCGGCGGTCACCGACCTGATCGCGGCCGGGCGGATCCCGGTGATCTCCACGGTCGCGCCGGACGCCGACGGCGTGCTGCACAACCTGAACGCCGACACCGCCGCCGCCGCGCTCGCCGTCGCCCTCGACGCCCGCAAGCTGGTCGTCCTCACCGACGTGCCCGGCCTCTACGCCGACTGGCCGGACACCGGCAGCCTGGTCAGCGAGATCACCGCCGACGAGCTGGCGAAGCTGCTGCCGTCGTTGTCCAGCGGCATGGTGCCCAAGATGGAGGCCTGCCTGCGGGCCGTGCGGCAGGGGGTCCCCGCCGCGCACGTGGTCGACGGCCGGGTCGCCCACTCCACGTTGCTGGAGGTCTTCACCTCGGAAGGGTTCGGAACCATGGTCGTGAGCGCGAGGAGTGAGCTTGCGAGCCCCGCAGTCGCGAACAAGGAAGGCACCGTGAGCGCGAGGAGTGAGCTTGCGAGCCCCGCAGTCGCGAACAAGGAAGGTTCGGTCCCGTCATGAGCACGCTCGTCGAGCGCTGGTCGCAGTCGATGATGGACAACTACGGCACGCCGCCGCTGGCCCTCGTCTCCGGCTCCGGCGCCGTCGTGGTCGACGAGGCCGGCCGGGAGTACGTCGACCTGGTCGGCGGGATCGCGGTCAACGCCCTCGGCCACGCCCACCCGGCCGTGGTGGCCGCCGTGTCGAAGCAGGTCGCCACCCTCGGGCACGTCTCCAACCTCTACGTCGCCGAGCCGCCGGTGGCCCTGGCCGAGCTGTTGTTGGCCCTGGCCGGCCGGTCCGGCCGGGTCTTCTTCGCCAACTCGGGCGCGGAGGCCAACGAGGCGGCGTTCAAGCTGTCCCGGCTCACCGGCCGCACCCACGTGGTCGCCACCCGGGGCGGCTTCCACGGGCGGACCATGGGCGCGCTGGCGCTGACCGGCCAGCCGGCCAAGGCCGACCCGTTCCGCCCGCTGCCCGGCGACGTCAGCCACGTCGACTACGGCGACGTCGCCGCGCTGGAGGCGGCCGTCACCGACGCCACGGCCATGGTGATCCTGGAGCCGGTGCAGGGCGAGAACGGCGTCGTGGTCCCGCCGGCCGGCTACCTGGCCGCCGCCCGGCGGATCACCGCCCGGCACGGCGCGTTGCTGGTGCTCGACGAGGTGCAGACCGGCATCGGCCGCACCGGGCACTGGTTCGCCCATCAGGCCGAGGGCGTCGAGCCCGACGTGGTGACCCTGGCCAAGGGGCTCGGCGGCGGGCTGCCCCTCGGCGCCTGCCTGGCCTTCGGCCGGGCCGCCGACCTGCTCGGCCCCGGCATGCACGGCACCACGTTCGGCGGCAACCCGATCAGCTGCGCCGCCGCCCTGGCGGTGGTGGGCACCATCGCGCACGAGGGGCTGCTCGACCACGTCAAGCGGATCGGCGAGCGGCTGCGCCGGGGCATCGAGGCGCTCGGCCACCCGCTGGTCGACGGCGTACGCGGCGCGGGCCTGCTGCTCGGCGTGGTGCTCGCCGCGCCCGTGGCGAAGGTGCTCGCCGAGGCGCTGCGGGAGACCGGCTTCCTGGTCAACCCGGTGCAGCCCGGCGTGGTACGGCTCGCCCCGCCGCTGATCCTGACCGCCGCCCAGGCCGACGCCTTCCTGGCCGCTCTTCCCGCGGCGCTCGACGCGGCCTCCCCGGCCGCCGCCGGCACCACCCCGGTCGTTGCCGGCGAGAGCCCGGCCGCCGCGACCACCGCGACCACGACGGAGACGAGCGCATGACCCGGCACTTCCTGCGGGACGACGACCTGACCCCCGCCGAGCAGTCGGCCGTGCTCGACCTCGCGGCGCGGATGAAGGCCGACCGGTTCGGCCACCGGCCGCTGGCCGGCCCCCGGTCCGTGGCGGTGCTGTTCGACAAGCAGAGCCTGCGCACCCGGTTCTCGTTCGACGTCGGCATCGCCGAACTCGGCGGGCACCCCCTGGTGGTGGACACCCAGGTCACCCACTTCGGGCGGGGCGAGACCCTCGGCGACGCCGGGCGGGTCCTCTCCCGGTACGTCGCGGCGATCGTGCTGCGCACGCACGGCGACGACCGGATCGCCGAGGTCGCCGACGCCGCGACCGTGCCGGTCGTCAACGCGCTCACCGACGGGTTCCACCCCTGCCAGCTCCTGGCCGACCTGCTCACGATCCGCGAGCACTGCGGCGGCACCGCCGGCCGGACCCTGGCGTACGTCGGCGACGCCGCCAACAACCTGTCCCACTCGTACCTGCTGGCCGGGGCGACCGCCGGGATGCACGTGCGGGTCGCCGGGCCGGCCAACTTCGGCCCCGACCCGGAGGTGCTCGCCCGGGCCGAGAAGATCGCCGCCGGCACCGGCGGCTCCGTGCAGGCGCTGACCGACCCCGTCGCGGCGGTGGCCGGGGCCGACGTGGTCGCCACCGACACGTGGACCTCGATGGGTCAGGAGTCGGACGGCCTGGACCGGATCACCCCGTTCCTGCCGTACCAGGTCAACGCCGCGCTGCTGGGCCACGCCGCGCCCGACGCGATCGTGCTGCACTGCCTGCCCGCGCACCGGGGCGAGGAGATCACCGACGAGGTGCTCGACGGCCCGCACAGCGCCGTGTTCGACCAGGCGGAGAATCGGCTGCACGCCCAGAAGGCGCTGCTGACGTTCCTCCTCGGGGCCGCGCCCGCCGCCCCGGACGCGGCGGCGCCGGGCGCCGCCGCGACCAGGGAGACTCCATGACCGCCCCGTTGACCCGCGCCGCCCGCCACGCCCGCCTCGTCGAGCTGATCCGCGACAAGGCGATCCACTCGCAGACCGAGCTGGCCGACCTGCTCGCCGGCGACGGCATCCAGGTCACCCAGGCCACCCTGTCCCGCGACCTCAAGGAGTTGGGCGCGGTGACCGTACGCGGCGGCGACGGGCGGGCGGTCTACCTGATCCCCGAGGACGGCCACCGGCCGCTGCGCGACGCCGAGGCGGCGCCGGCCCGGCTGGTCCGGCTCCTGCGCGAGCTGCTCAACGGGGTCGACTCCAGCGGCAACATCGCCGTGCTGCGCACCCCGCCGGGCGCAGCCCACTACCTGGCCAGCGCGTTGGACCGAGCGGGCCTGCCCGAGGTCGTCGGCACCATCGCCGGCGACGACACCATCCTCGTCGTGGCCCGCGAGGCCGTCGGCGGGGCCGCGCTCGGCGACAAGCTCGCCGGCTGGGCCCGCCGGGAAGAGAACGTTGAAGGGAGCACCACACCATGACCGAGCGGGTCGTTCTTGCCTACTCCGGAGGGCTCGACACCTCCGTCGCCATCCCGTACCTCGCCGAGCAGACCGGCGCCGAGGTGATCGCGGTCGCGGTCGACGTCGGGCAGGGCGGCGAGGACCTCGACGCCATCCGGCAGCGCGCCCTGGACTGCGGGGCGGTCGAGTCCGAGGTGGTCGACGCGCGCGACGAGTTCGCCGCCGAGTACTGCCTGCCGGCCATCCGCGCCAACGCGCTCTACATGGACCGCTACCCGCTGGTCTCCGCGCTGTCCCGGCCGCTGATCGTCAAGCACCTGGTGGCCGCGGCCCGCAAGCACGGCGGCACCATCGTGTCGCACGGCTGCACCGGCAAGGGCAACGACCAGGTCCGCTTCGAGGTCGGCCTGGGCGCGCTCGCGCCCGACCTGAAGATCATCGCGCCGGCCCGGGACTTCGCCTGGACGCGGGACAAGGCGATCGCCTTCGCCGAGGAGAAGGGGCTGCCGATCGACGTGTCGGCGAAGTCGCCGTACTCCATCGACCAGAACCTGTTCGGGCGCGCCGTCGAGACGGGCTTCCTGGAGGACATCTGGAACAGCCCGATCGAGGACCTGTACTCGTACACCGCCGACCCGACGCAGGAGCGCGACGCCGACGAGGTCGTGATCACCTTCGACGCCGGCGTCCCGGTGGCGATCGACGGCGAGACCGTCACCCCGTACCAGGCGATCCTGGAGCTCAACCGGCGCGCCGGCGCCCAGGGCGTGGGCCGGCTCGACATGGTCGAGGACCGCCTCGTCGGTATCAAGAGCCGCGAGGTGTACGAGGCGCCCGGCGCGATCGCGTTGATCACCGCCCACCAGGAGTTGGAGGCGGTGACCGTGGAGCGGGACCTGGCCCGGTTCAAGCGCGGCGTCGACCAGCGCTGGGGCGAGCTGGTCTACGACGGCCTCTGGTTCTCCCCGCTGAAGAACAGCCTGGACGCGTTCATCGACGACGCGCAGCGGCACGTCAGCGGCGAGGTGCGGCTCGTCCTGCACGGCGGCCGGGCCACCGTCACCGGCCGGCGCTCCGAGGCCAGCCTCTACGACTTCGGCATGGCCACCTACGACACCGGCGACACGTTCGACCAGTCCCTGGCCAAGGGATTCGTCCAGCTCTGGGGCCTGCCGAGCAAGATGGCCGCCGCGCGGGACGCCCGGCTGGGCGGCTGAAGATCGTGGGCACCACAATGGGCGGCGTGGACGACAAGAGCCTGACCGAGAACAGCGCCGCCACCAACCGCACCAGCCTCTGGGGCGGCCGGTTCGCCGGCGGCCCCGCAGAGGCCCTGGCACGGCTGTCGGTGAGCGTGCAGTTCGACTGGCGCCTCGCCCCGTACGACATCGCGGGTTCCCGGGCGCACGCCCGGGTCCTCGCGGGCGCGGGCCTGCTCGACCCGGAGGAGCTGGGCCGCATCCTCGCCGCCCTGGACGACCTGGAGGCCGCCTGCGCCTCGGGGCAGTTCCGCCCCACCGTCGACGACGAGGACGTGCACACCGCGCTGGAGCGCGGGCTGCTGGAGCGCCTCGGCAGCCTCGGCGGCAAGCTGCGCGCCGGCCGGTCCCGCAACGACCAGGTCGCCACCGACCTGCGGCTCTACCTGCGCGACCACGCCCGGGGCGTGGCGTCGCGGCTGGTCGAACTGGCCGAGGCGCTGGTCGAGCAGGCCGGGCGGCACGTGGACACCGCCGCGCCGGGGATGACCCACCTCCAGCACGCCCAGCCGGTCACCTTCGGGCACTGGCTGCTCGCCCACGTGCAGCCGCTGCTGCGCGACCTGGAACGGCTGCGGGACTGGGACCACCGCACGGCGATCAGTCCGCTCGGCGCGGGCGCGCTGGCCGGTTCCGGCCTGCCGCTGGACCCGGTGGCCGTCTCCAAGGAGTTGGGCTTCCGCACGTCCTTCGCCAACTCCATGGACGCCGTGGCCGACCGGGACTTCGTCGCCGAGTTCCTCTTCGTCACCGCGATGGTCGGGGTGCACCTGTCCCGCCTCGGCGAGGAGGTGGTGCTCTGGACGTCGCAGGAGTTCGGCTGGGTGGAGCTGGACGACGCCTTCGCCACCGGCTCGTCGATCATGCCGCAGAAGAAGAACGCGGACATCGCCGAGCTGGCCCGGGGCAAGTCCGGCCGCCTCGTCGGCGGGCTGATGAGCGTGCTCACCATGCTCAAGGGCCTGCCGATGACCTACGACCGGGACATGCAGGAGGACAAGGAGCCGGCCTTCGACGCGGTCGACACCCTGGAGCTGCTGCTGCCGGCCCTGGCCGGGATGATCTCCACGATGACCGTCCGGGTGGACCGCCTCGTCGCCGCCGCGCCGGTGGGCTTCTCGCTGGCCACCGAGGTGGCCGACTGGCTCGTCCGCCGGGGCGTGCCGTTCCGCGACGCGCACGAGATCACCGGGAAGCTGGTCGCGCTCTGCGTGGCCCGGGACTGCGCCCTCGACGAGGTCTCCGACGCCGACCTCGCGGCGGTCAGCGAGCACCTCGACCCGTCCGTGCGGGACGTGCTCTCGGTCCGGTCGGCGCTCGCCGCCCGGACCACCCCCGGCTCGACCGGTCCCGGCCCGGTCGCCGACCAGCTCGCCGCCGCCGCGGACAAGCTGGCCGGCTGGCGGGAGTGGGCCGCCGAGCGGGTCGTGCCGCGCTGAGTGCGTGACCCCGCGCGGCGCGACATGCGCCGCGCGGGGCTCAGGCCGTCGGCCGCTCCCGCTTCGGCAGCTTCGCCACCACCGCGTCGTACGACCCGTCGACCGCCTCGGTCAGCTCCTCGTCGTCGATCCCGCCGGCCAGGCGCAGCGTGTTCCAGCCGGAGCGCCCGATGTACGCCGAGGCTCGTGCGTCGCCCGGGTGCCGGTGCAGCCACTCGTCGGCGATCTCCCGGCTCGGGCCGCACTTCACCCCGACCGTCGGGTCGTCGCCGCCGGCGGAGCCGAGGAAGGCGAAGATCCGGCTGCCGACCTTCACCACCTCGTCGCCCTCCCACGGCTGGTCCAGCCAGGCGCCCGGCTTGCCCAGGCAGTACGCCAGCATCTCCTCGCGCGTCATCGCGTCCTCCTCGACAACGGTCCCGCGCCCAGTCTGGCCCATCGGGGGCGTCAGTCGGTGGCGGCGGTGCGGGCGGAGAGGCGCTCGAAGCGCTGCTTGGCGGCCTGCGCGCTGCCCAGCCCGAGCCCGTACGCGATCTGCTGCCAGGTCAGCCCGCGGCCACGGGCCAGCGTCAGCAGCCCCGCCTCCATGGCGTCGACCTCGGCGCGCAGGTGCGGTACGAGGGTGAGGGCCGCGACGAGGTCCGCGTCGTCGACCCGCTCCTCCCCGGGCTCCACCTCCGCCCCGCCGGCGGCGAGCGCCGTGACCAGCGCGACCGCCTCGTAGGTGTCCGGGACGTAGGGGTTGGTGTGGCGGCGGCGGCGCGTCTCGGTGCCGGCGTGCCGCTCGGTGATCCGGTGCAGCGCGTCGTACGTGCGGTGCGCCCGGGCCCGGCCGGCGTCGGGCGTGGTGAAGGAGTCGGTCATGGCCCGACCCCATCACATCAACGATTGCTTGTCAACGAATTGTTGATACGCCGAGCGGTCGAGCGCCGGAACGAGGCGGCGTCGCGGCGGGATAGGGTCGGGTCCGTGGTGGCGTCCTCCGACCGCCGTCCCGCCGACCTCGCGGGGCTGGCCGACCTGCTCTCCGGGCCCGTGGTGCCGGCCGCGCGCGGCCTGCTCGGCTGCCTGCTCGCCACCGGCGGCGTCACCGTCCGGATCACCGAGGTCGAGGCGTACGCCGGCACGGCCGGCGACCCCGCGTCGCACGCCCACCGGGGCCGCACCCCGCGCAACGCGGTGATGTTCGGGCCGGCCGGGCACGCCTACGTCTACTTCACCTACGGCATGCACTGGTGCGTGAACGTGGTCACCGGGCCGGACGGGGAGGCGTCGGCCGTGCTGCTGCGCGCCGGCGAGGTGGTCGACGGGCTCGACGTCGCCCGGGCCCGGCGCACCGCCGTACGCCGGGACGTCGACCTCGCGCGGGGGCCCGCCCGGCTCTGCGCGGCGCTGGGGATCGACAAGGGTGTCTACGGCCGCTACCTGCTCGGCGACGGCCCCGTCCGGCTGCGTCCGGCCGACCGGCCGGTGCCGGCGGACTCGGTGGCCGCCGGCCCGAGGGTGGGCGTGACGGGGGCGCACGACGTCCCCTGGCGGTTCTGGATCGCTGGCGACCCCACGGTGAGCGCCTACCGCCGGCACGTCCCGCGCAGCCGCTGAGCCTCCGCCTGCCGGCGTGACGGCGCCCACCACGGTCGCCTCCGCGGGCGGAATAGTTGACTCGTCAAATATGTTGTGCGGTGCGATACGGGAACCGCACCGGCCCCGGCCGGACAACGCGAGGAGCTGGTCATGCAGTTCGGAGTCTTCACCGTCGGCGACGTCACGGTCGACCCGACCAACGGTCGCGAGCCGACCGAGCATGAGCGGATCAAGGCGATGGTCACCATCGCGCTGAAGGCCGAGGAGGTCGGCCTGGACGTCTTCGCCACCGGCGAGCACCACAATCCGCCGTTCGTGCCGTCGTCGCCCACCACCATGCTGGGATACATCGCGGCCCGCACCGAGCGCCTGCTGCTGTCCACCTCGACCACGCTGATCACCACCAACGACCCGGTGAAGATCGCCGAGGACTACGCGATGCTCCAGCATCTCGCCGACGGCCGGGTGGACCTGATGATGGGGCGCGGCAACACCGGGCCCGTCTACCCGTGGTTCGGCCAGGACATCCGCAACGGCATCCCGCTCGCCATCGAGAACTACGACCTGCTGCGCCGGCTCTGGCGCGAGGACGTGGTCGACTGGAAGGGCCGCTTCCGCACCCCGCTGCAGTCGTTCACCTCGACGCCGCGCCCGCTCGACGGCGTGCCGCCGTTCGTCTGGCACGGCTCGATCCGCAGCCCGGAGATCGCCGAGCAGGCGGCCTACTACGGCGACGGCTTCTTCGCCAACCACATCTTCTGGCCGAAGGAGCACACCCAGCGGATGGTCGGGCTCTACCGGGAGCGGTTCGCGCACTACGGCCACGGCTCCGCCGACCAGGCCATCGTCGGGCTGGGCGGGCAGGTGTTCATGCGGCGCAACTCGCAGGACGCCGTGCGGGAGTTCCGGCCGTACTTCGACAACGCCCCCGTCTACGGGCACGGCCCGTCGCTGGAGGAGTTCAGCGCGCAGACCCCGCTGACCGTGGGCAGCCCGCAGCAGGTCATCGACCGTACGCTGGGCTTCCGCGACTACGTCGGCGACTACCAGCGCCAGCTGTTCCTCATGGACCACGCCGGCCTGCCGCTGAAGACCGTGCTGGAGCAGCTCGACCTGCTCGGCGAGGAGGTCGTCCCGGTGCTGCGCAAGGAGTTCGACTCGCTGCGCCCGGCGCACGTGCCCGAGGCGCCGACGCACGCGTCGCTGCGGGCCGCCGCCGAGCAGGCCGGGGCGGGCACGGAGGCCGGCCGATGACCCGCCGCACCCTCGCCGTGGTGTCGGCCGGGCTCGGTCAGCCCTCGTCGACGCGACTGCTCGCCGACCAGCTCGCCGCGGCCACCCGCGACGAGCTGGCCCGGCGGGGCGACGACGTGGACGTGCGCCCCGTCGAGCTGCGCGAGCACGCCCACGACATCGTCAACCACCTGCTCACCGGCTTTCCGCCGCCCGCCCTGCGGGAGGTGCTCGACACGGTTACCGGCGCGGACGGGCTGATCGCCGTCACGCCGATCTTCAACGCGTCGTACAACGGGCTGTTCAAGTCCTTCTTCGACCTGGTCGACTCGGGCGCGCTGGCGGACCGGCCGGTGCTGGTCGGCGCCACCGGCGGCACCGCCCGGCACTCGCTCGCCCTGGAGCACGCCCTGCGGCCGATGTTCGCCTACCTGCGGTCGGTCGTGGTGCCCACGGCGGTCTTCGCCGCGCCCGAGGACTGGTCCGACGGCGGCGCCGACGGTGCGCTGCGCGCGCGGATCGCCCGCGCCGGGGGCGAGCTGGCCGACCAGATCCACCGGCGCCCGCCGGCCGCCGGCCCCGCCGACCCCTTCGCCCTCACCACCAGCTTCGAGGAACTGCTCGGGGGCCGGGACCACTGACCGCCGCCGCCGACCCGCCGGCCCGTCGTGGGCCGGCGGGTCCGCGCCGGCTCAGCGGGCGTGGCCGTACGGGTGGGCGACCAGCACCGGGCAGCGCGCGTGCTGCACCAGGGCCTGGCTGACCGAGCCGAGCAGCATCCCGGCGAACCCGCCCCGGCCCCGCGAGCCGACCACCACCAGCGCCGCCTCGCCGCTCGCCTCGATCAGCGCCTGCTCCGGCTTCTCCGCCCGGAGCACCCGCTCCTCGACGGCCAGCCCGGGGTGGCTGCCGCGCACCGCCGCCCCGGCGGTGGCCAGCAGCTCGGCGGACTCCGCGTGCGCGGCGGCCGGCGTCTCGGCCACCTCGTCCGGCGTCCGGCGCTCCCCGTCCGGCGGTCGGACGTGCGCCAGCACCAGCCCGACCCCGCGCCGGGTCGCCTCGTCGGCGGCGTACCCGACGGCCAGTTCGGCGGGCTCCGAGCCGTCCACCCCGACCAGCACCGGCCCGTCGACCGGGATCGGTTCCTCGGCCGGGCGGACCACCAGCACCGGGCAGTGCGCGTGCGCGGCCACCTGCGTGCCGACCGAGCCGAGCAGCAGCCCCGCGAAACCGCCCAGGCCGCGGCTGCCCACCACCACCAGCTCCGCCCGCCGGGACTCCTCGACGAGCGTCGCGCCCGGCCCGCCGGCGACCTGGCGCACCTCCACGGTCAGCCCCGGCCAGCGGTCCACCAGGTCGGCGGCCGTCTGCTCCAGCATCTTCTGCCCCTGCTCGGTCGGCGCCGGCAACCCCAGGTCGTACGGGTTGACCGGCACGCCGTAGCCGAGCGGATGCAGGTAGCCGTGCACCAGGTGCAGGGGGCGGGACCGCAGCACGGCGGCCCGGGCGGCGTGCTCCGCCGCCACCAGGCTCGACGGCGATCCGTCCACACCCACCACGACGGGTCGATTCATCAGCTCTCCCAGAGGTCGATCAGGTCATTGTCGACGCGGCTCCACCGGCGCACCCGGATTTCCCGACGCGCCACCCACCGAACCGGACCTGTCACCACGCCCGCCGGCCACCCCGTGAGGCCCGGTGTGGCGGCTGTCCACGCTGCGCCCGCGCACCGGCCTTCCACCGGGTCCCGTCGCGCCGGCCGGGGGAGCGGCCGACGCGACGGGAAGGGTGGTGGCCGGGAAGGTCGGGACGCGTCGGCCCGCTACGGGTGCCGCACGATCGCCAGCGGGGAGTGCGCGTGGTGCAGCACGGCGTGGCTGACGGAGCCGAGCAGCAGCCCGCTCAGTGGGCCCCGCCCGCGCGCCCCGACGACCACCAGCTGGGCCGTTTTCGACTCGTCGACCAGCACCCGGGCCGGGGAGCCCCGGACCAGCCGGTGCCGCACCGGCACGTCCGGGTAGCGCTCGGCGAAGCCGGCGACGGACTCGGCGAGCGCGCGCTCCTCCTCCGCGGCGTAGGCGTCCAGGTCGTACACCAGGGGCAGGATGTCGCCCGGACCGACCGGCGAGGGGTAGAGCCAGGCCTGCACCGCGAGCAGCGGGGCGCCCCGGTGGGACGCCTCCTCGAAGGCGAACGCGACGGCCTCGGTGGAGTTCGCGGAGCCGTCGACGCCCACCACCACCGGACCGTCGGCGCGCGGCTCGCCGCGCACCACGAGGACCGGGCACAGCGCGCGGGCGGAGACCTGCACGGTCACCGAGCCGATCAGCAGCCCGGCGAAGCCACCCAGACCGCGGTGCCCGAGCACCACCAGCGCGGCGTCCCGGGACTCGTCGAGCAGGACGGGGGTCGCCGCGCCGTCGACCACCACGCCGGTGACCGCCACCTCGGGGGCGGCCTTGCCGGCCTCGGCGATCGCCTCGGCGACGTACCGCTCGGCCTGGTTGCGCAGGCCGGCACCGGCCGGCGCGCCCGGCGCCGGGTCGACCGGGACGCGGGTCAACGGCCAGATGAAGGCGTGCACCACCCGCAGCGGACGCTGTCGCTGCGCCGCCTCCCGCGCCGCCACCCGGACCGCGTCCAGTGCGGCGGCCGAACCGTCCACACCCACCACGACGGGGGCACCGGTGTTGATGGCCATGATTCCTCCTTGTTCACCTTCATCCTGCTCTGCCCGAACGCTACCGGTCAGAGGCGCTCGTCCCGGCCGTCGGGACCTTGGTCCCGATCCGCCGCTCCGACGGTCACGGCCGGGTCGCCCGCCGCCCGCGTGCCCTGGCCGGGCCCGCCGACCAGGGCTGGCGTGACCGCGTCGTGCGGCGCGGTGCCCGACGACGACCCGGCGGCGGGGTCGACCGGTCGGCGGGCCAGCCGCAGCACCAGCCCGGGCAGCACGCTGACAGCGGCGCAGGCCAGCAGCTCCACCGCGCCGAGCGGCTCCGTGCCGAGCAGCTCCCGCAGCGGGGGCAGCAGCACCCCGGCGATCTGGAGCAGCGCCGAGACCGCCACCGCGACCGGCAGCGCGCGGTTGCCGCGTCGGGCGCCGCCCGCCCGGGGTGCCCGGACCGCGAGCGCCACCCCGAGCTGGGCCAGGCCGAGGACCACGAAGACCACGGACTGCCAGGGCCGGTCCCAGTGCGCGGCGAGCACACCGGCGCCGAGCACCACGGCGGCGATCAGGGCGCCGGTGACCAGCACGTCCCGGCCCAGGCCGGCCCCGAGCACCGATTCGGAGGGGGAGCGGGGCGCCCGGCGCAGCGTGCCGGGCTCCGCCGGCTCCGCGCCCAGCGCCACGCCCGGCACGCCGTGGGTGAGCAGGTTCACCCACAGGATCTGGGCCGGCAGCAGCGGCACGGCCAGCCCGAACAGCGGACCGAGCAGCATCACCGCGATCTCGGCGACGCCCCCGGAGAGGGCGTAGCGCAGGAACCGCCGGATGTTGTCGTAGATGCGGCGGCCCTCGCCGATCGCCGCGGCCACGGTGGACAGGTCGTCGTCGACGAGCACCAGGTCGGCGGCCTGCCGGGCGACCTCCGTGCCGCCGCCCATCGCCACGCCGATGTCGGCGCGGCGCAGTGCCGGAGCGTCGTTCACCCCGTCGCCGGTCATCGCCACCACGTGGCCCCGGGACTGCAGCCCGGCGATGATGTCGAGCTTCTGGTCCGGCTGCGTACGCGCGAACACCCGCGCCTGCGGGTGCGCCCGCGCCGGGTCGCCGTCGTCCCCGCGTACCAGCGGGTCGCCCTCGTGCCACAGCCCGAGCTGGCCGCCGATGGCCGCGGCGGTCGCGGGGTGGTCGCCGGTGACCAGCACCAGCCGGACCCCGGCGTCGTCGAGGCTGCCCGCGATGTCGGCCGCGCCCGCGCGCAGCGGGTCGCCGACGGCGACCAGCCCCACCGGCCGCAGCCCGGTCGGCCGGGCGGGGTCCGCCGGCGGCGCGTCGGCCACGGCGGACGCGACCGCGAGCACCCGCAGCCCCTCGGCGGCCAGCCGGTGCGCGGCGGCCGACAGCTCGGCGAACTCCTCGTCGGAGGCGTCGACCAGCGGCGCGACCAGCACGTTCTCTGGCGCGCCCTTGCACACCACCAGGTACCGGCGGTCGCAGGAGCGGTGCACCGTGGTCATCCGGCGCAGCTCCTGGTCGAAGGGGTGCTCGGCGACCCGGGGCCAGGCGGCGCGGGTGGTCTCCGGCTCCAGCCCGCAGCGGGCGGCGAACGCGACCAGCGCCGCCTCCAGCGGGTCGCCCACCGCGGCCCACTCCGGCCGCTCGTCGGTGGGCGGCGCCAGCGTGGCGTCGTTGCAGAGCAGCCCGGCCCGCGCCAGGCGGCGCAGCTCGTCCGGTACGGCCACCGGCTCGCCCCCGTGGTGCACGGTCCCCTGCGGCGCGTAGCCGGTGCCGGTGACGCCGTAGCGGGAGCCGTCGGCGGTGACGGCGTGCTGCACCGCCATCCTGCCCTCGGTGAGGGTGCCGGTCTTGTCGGAGGCGATCACGGTGACGGAGCCGAGCGTCTCCACCGCGTGCAGCCGCCGGGGGATCGCCCGCGCCCCGGCCATCCGGCGGGCGCCGAGGGCCAGGGCGAGGGTGACGACCGCCGGCAGCGACTCGGGCACGGCCGCCACCACGAGGCTCACCGCGGTGACCGCCATGTCGACGACCGGCCGCCCGCCGACCACGCCCACGACGAACACCAGCCCGGAGAGCAGCACCGCGGCGAAGCCGAGGATCCGGCCGAGCCCGGCGAGACGGCGCTGCAACGGGGTGGCGGCGGGCCGGGTGGACGCCACCAGGGCCGTGATCCGGCCGAGCGCGCTCGCGGCGCCGGTGCGCACCACCGTGCCGGTGGCGCGCCCGGTGGTGACCACCGTGCCCGCGCTGGCCTCGTCGCCGGCGCCCCGTCCCACGGGCACCGACTCGCCGGTCAGCGCCGACTCGTCGAGGGTCAGCCGGGCGGCCTCGGCCAGGAGCAGGTCGGCGGGGACCACGTCGCCGGCCTCGACCCGCACCAGGTCGCCCCGGACCAGGTCGGCGGCGGGCAGGACCAGGTCCCGCCCGTCGCGGACGACCCGGGCGGTGGGTGCCGCGAGCTGGTCCAGCGCGGCGATCGCACGGTCGGCGCGGACCTCCTGCACCACGCCGATGGCGGTGTTCACCAGCACGACCAGCACGATCACGGCGGTGTCCGGGTAGTCCCGCAGCACGGCGGTGACCACGGCGGCGGCCAGCAGCAGCGCCACCAGCGGGTCGGTGAGCTGGTGCAGGACCCGGGTGGCCAGGTGTCGGCGGGGCGGCGCGACCGCCGCGTTCGGACCGTCGGCCCGCAGGCGGGCGGCGGCCTCCGCCGAACTGAGCCCGGTCGCCGGCCTGGTCGAGGTGTCAACGGGCACGGCTGGGCCCCCGTCCTCGCCGTTCCCCGGACGTTCCCACATCACCCTCCGCCCTGCCGCGGCGCCGTCCCGGCGCATCGTCCCGGTTCCACCCTGGCTCCGCCGGTGACGGGCCGACCAGGGCAGTTCGCCCGCGCGGCCCGGGACCAACGGCCCTGTCGCCAACGGACACGGCGCGGTGTACTGGGAGATAGGACGACCGACCGTCGCAGGGCCCGCGCCGCGCCCTCCCGACGAAAGGGGCACCCGCATGACGACGCTCGACGTGCTCCGCGCGCACCCGTTCCTCGCCGGCCTGCCCGAGCCGTGGCTGCCCCGGCTGGCCGGATACGCCCGGCCGGTGGTGTGGCACCCCGGGCACCGGCTGTTCCGGGCCGACCAACCGGCGGAGCGTTTCTGGCTGGTCCGCGCCGGCCAGGTGGCGCTCGACTTCCCGGTGCCCGGTCGGGGCGACGTGGAGATCGAGACGATCGGTCCGGGCGGGGTGCTCGGGTGGTCGTGGCTGTTCCCGCCGTACCGCTGGCAGTTCGGGGCGGTGGCGGCGCAGCGCAGCACGGCGGTGGAGTTCACCGCCCCGGGGGTGCGCCGGCTGATGGAGTCCGACGACGCGCTCGGCCGGCAGCTCACCACCCGCTTCATGAGCGTGGTGGTGGACCGGCTGCACGCGGCCCGGGGTCGGCTGCTCGACCTGTACGGCTATCCCGCGGTCGCCCCGCCCGCGGCCTGATCACCGTCGCCGGCCGCCGCCCTACCTGTCGGGCCAGTGCGCGGCTGCGGCGGCGGAGAGGAACGCCCGGGCGCGGCGCCGCAACGCCGCCCAGTCGCCGACGGCGACCTCGGCGGCGTCGACCAGGGCGCCGCCCGCACCGACGGCGACCGCTCCGGCCGCCGCCCACTCGGCCACCGACTCCGGCCGCACGCCGCCGGTCGGCGCAAGCGGCACGTCGGGCAGCGGGGCGAGCAGTTCTCGGAGGTACGGCGGGCCGGCGACGCCGGCCGGGAAGAGCTTGACCAGGGCGGCGCCGGACGACCAGGCGACGTCGACCTCGGTGGGGGTGAACGCGCCGCAGACGACCGGCAGCCCGGCCGCCTTCGCCTGCGCGAGCACCTCGACCCGGGTGGTGGGCGTGACGAGGAACTCCGCGCCGGCGTCCCTGGCCGCGGTCACCTCGGCGGGGGTACGCACGCTGCCGACGCCGACCCGGCACGAGCCGGCCAGCTCGCCCCGGAGCGTCGTGACGGCGTCGAGCGCCCGGGGCGTGGTGAGCGTGACCTCGATGCTGTCCAGTCCCGCCTCGGCCAGTTCCCGGCCGGCGCGGACCGCTGCGCCGGGCTCGGACAGCCGGATGATGGCGATCACCCGGCCGAGAGGGACGGCGTCCCGCGTCTCGTGCCCTGATGACATGCCGGGCCCTCTTCTCTCTGGAACCGTCTCCCGGGATGTGGCAACGTATCCCGCATTATGCATGACACTCACCATAGTGCCGCTGGGGCGGCCGGGGAAAGTAGCGGTCCGGCGGCCGACGGGGGCCAGTTTCTCGCCTCGGCGTCCGGGCTGGAGATCGTCGGGATGGGCGAGGCGATGGCCCTGTTCCAGCCGCCGCCCGGCCAACTGCTCGCCGACACCGCGACCCTCGAGGTGCACGTCGCGGGGGCCGAACTGAACCTCTGCACGGCCGCCGCGCGGCTCGGCGTCCGCGCGGCGTTCTGCAGCCGGGTCGGCGCGGACCCGCTCGGCACCCGGGTGCTCACGGTGGCGGCGGCCGCCGGCGTGGACACCTCGCTGGTGACCGTCGACCCGGCACACCCGACCGGCCTGTTCGTCAAGGACGCCCGGCCGGACGGGCGTCGACGGGTCTACTACTACCGGGGCGGATCGGCGGCGACGCACCTCGACGCGTCCGACGCGGCGAGGCTGCTCGCCGCCCGGCCGCGGCTCGTCGCCGTCTCCGGGATCACCCTCGCCCTCGGCGCGGCCCCCCGGGCGGCGGTCGAGGCGGTGCTGCGCGCCGCCCGGGGTCGGGGCGTCGCGGTCGCGTTCGACCCCAACCTACGCCCCGCGCTCGGCGACGTCGGCCGGCAGGCCGGTGCGGTGCGGGCGCTGCTGCGGTACGTGGATGTCCTGCTGCTCGGCACCGACGAGGCCGGGCCGGTCCTGGGCGTACGGGACCCGGACGACGCGGAGGAGGTCTTCGCCGCCGCGGCCGCCGCGGGTGTCGGCGAGACGGTGCTCAAGGCCGGCGCGGACGGCTGCCACCACGCCGGACCGACCGGGGCCCCGGTGCACCTGCGGAGTACGGCGACCACGGTGGTGGATCCGGTCGGGGCCGGCGACGCCTTCGCCGGCGGCTACCTGGCCGGCCGGCTGCGCGGCGCCTCGCCGGCCGCTGCGGCCGGGTTGGGCAGCGCCCTCGCCGCCGGTGTGGTGGCCCGGGCCGGCGACACCGCCGGCCTCCCGGAACGCGCGGCCGCCACCGACCTGCTGCGCCGGGCGCTCGCCGGCTGATGCCGCTGGGCTGGACCTCGCCCGACCATTCCGGCCGCCCGGACGGGGGTTTGACGAACATGCAACCCGTAGTGTGGAATCTACTTCCGTAATGTGGCAGACAATGGTGAGGGGTGGAGTGGCGATGACCCGGCCACGGATCACAGCGGTGGACTGTTTCGTCCTCAAACTCCCGAACCCCGAGCGCTACCTCGGCCCCACCGACGAATCCTCCGACCCGGACCCGCCCGGGTACGCGGTGCGCCCCCCGTGGCGCAGCCTCTACTCGCCCCGCTTCGAGACGCTGCTGGTCCGGCTCACCACCGAGTCGGGCGTCAGCGGCTGGGGCGAGGCCCTCGCACCGGTCGCCCCGGAGGTCCCCGCGGAGGTGGTGCGCCGGCTCCTGGCGCCGACGCTGGTCGGGGCCGACCCGCGACGGGTGCGACCGCTCAGCGCGCGGCTGCGCGACCTGATGCGGGAGCGGGGACACCTCGGCGGGCACCAGGGCGACGCGCTCGCCGCCGTCGACATCGCGCTCTGGGACCTGACGGGACGGCTGGCCGGGTTGCCCGTGCACGAGCTGCTCGGCGGCGCGTTCCGCGAGCACGTCCCGACGTACGTCTCCGGGCTGCCCAGGCGGGACGACCCGGGGCGGGCGGCGCTGGCCGCCGAGTGGGCGGCGAAGGGCGTCGAGCGGATCAAGCTGCACCTCGGGAAGGGGGTGGCGGCCGACCTGGCCAGCGTGGAGGCGGTGCGGGCCGCCGCGCCGCAGGTGCGGTTCGCCGTGGACGCGCACTGGACGTACGACCTGGCCGCCGCGATCCGGTTGGCGCGCGGACTGACCGCCATCGGCGGGGTCGAGTTCCTGGAGGCGCCGCTGGCGCCGGAGGACCTGGCCGGCCACGCCGACCTCGCCCGCCGTACGGACCTGCCGGTCGCCGTCGGCGAGGCGATGCGTCACCGGTACGAGTTCCTGCCCTGGCTGCGGCAGCGGGCCGTCGGCCTGGTGCAGCCGGACGTCGCCCGCACCGGCATCACCGAGGCGATGGCGATCGCCGAGCTGGCCGGGGCGCATCACGTACCGACCGCGCCGCACCACTCGGTGGGGCTCGGTGTCGCGCTCGCCGCCGGTCTGCACGTCAGCGCCGCCGTCGAGAACCTGAGCTGTTTCGAGTACCAACCCACCACCACCGACGTCGGGCAGCGGATCCTCACCGCACCGCTGCCGGGCGGGCCGGACGGGTTCGCCGTACCGGCCGGACCCGGCCTCGGCGTCGAGGTGGACGTCGCCACTGTCAGCGCCCTCGCGGAGGAAAGTTGAGCACCCTCGAGCCCCGGGCCCGCGTACGCGGGCTGGTCCCCATCCTCGCCACCCCGTTCGACGACGCCGGCGCGCTGGACGTGCCGAGCCTGCGCCGGCTGGTGGAGTTCCAACTCGCGGCCGGCGCGGACGGGCTCGCCGTCTTCGGCATGGCCAGCGAGGGGTTCGCGCTCACCGCTGCCGAGCGGGCCACGATCCTGACCGAGACCCGGGCGGTCGCCGGCCCGGGCGTGCCGCTGGTCGCCGGGATCAACGGCACCAGCACGGCCACCGCCGTCGAACTGGCGTTGGCGGCGCGGGACGGGGGTGCGGACGCCCTGATGGTCCTGCCCCCGTACCTGGCCAAGCCCGCGGGTGGGCAACTCGTCGATTTCTATGCCGGCGTCGCCGAGGCGAGCGGGTCGCACGTGATGGTGCAGGACGCGCCGGCGGCGACCGGGGTGACGATGCCCGTCGCCCTGATCGTGGAGCTGAGCAAGCTGCCCGGCGTCGAGTCGGTGAAGGTGGAGACCCAGCCCACCGCGCCGAAGGTGGGGGAGGTGGTGACCGCGACCGACGGCGAGTTCGACGTGCTCGGCGGCCAGAACGCCTTCTTCGTGCTCGAGGAGTACGCCCGCGGCGCCGTCGGCACGATGCCGGCCTGCGAGTTCACCGACGTGCTCGCGCCGATCCTGGCGGACTGGCGGGCCGGCCGGCAGGAGGCGGCCCACGTCGCGTTCAACCGGCTGCTGCCGCTGGTCCGCTTCGGCCTGCAACCCCGCCTGGCCTGGGCGGTGCACAAGGAGGTGCTGGTGCGCCGGGGCATCATCGAGTCCGCCTTCGTGCGCGACCCCGCCGTGCCGCTGGACGCCGGCAGCCGCGCCGCGCTCGACGCGGTACTGCGGCACGCCCCGCTGCCGGCCTGGCGGCCGTGAGAGGCTGGCCGCCATGACGAAGATCGTTTCGGTGGACGTCTACCCCCTGGCGCTCGGCCGTCCGGACGGCGCGCCCCGCGCCTACGCCACGCGGCCGCCGTGGCCCAGCGTCTACGGCAACCAGCGGGAGACCCTCGTGGTCCGGCTGACCGCCGACGACGGCACGACCGGCTGGGGGGAGGCACTCGCCCCGGTCGCCCCCGAGGTGCCCGGCGAGATCGTCCGCCGGCTCCTGGCGCCGGTGCTGCTCGGCGCGGATCCTCGCCGGGTGCGCCCGCTACGGCACCGGCTCGGCGAGCTGATGCGCGAGCGGGGGCACCTCGGCGGCCACCAGGCCGACGCGATCGCGGCCGTGGACATCGCGCTGTGGGACCTCGCCGGCAAGCTGGCCGACCGGCCGGTCGTCGAGCTGCTCGGCGGCGCGTTCCACGACGCGGTCCCGACGTACGTCTCCGGGCTGCCCGGCCGCACCGACGCCGACCGGGTCGCGCAGGCCCGGGACTGGGTCGCGCAGGGGGTCCGGCGGGTCAAGGTCGGTCTCGGGTACGGCGTGGACGCCGACCTGGCGACCGTGTCGGCGCTGCGCCAGGTCCACCCCGACCTGCGGGTCGCCGTGGACGTGCACGGCGTCTACGGGCTGGCCGACGCGGTGCGGCTCGGCCGTGGCCTGGCCGACCGGGACGGCTGGTTCCTGGAGATGCCACTGGCCTTCGAGGACGTCGCCGGCCACGCCGACCTGGCCGCGCGCGTCGACGTGCCGGTGGCGCTGGGGGAGAGCCTGCGGCACCGCTGGGAGTTCCAGCCGTTCGTGACGGCCCGGGCCGCGGGCCTGCTGCAACCGGACATCGGACGGACCGGGATCACCGAGGGGCTGGCGATCGCCCAGTACGCCGAGACCCACCACCTGCCGGTGGCCCCGCACCACTCGGCCGGGCTCGGGCTGGCCCTCGCCGCGGGACTGCACGTCGCCGCCGCCTGCGCGAACCTGGTCGCCTTCGAGTGGCACCCGACCCTCTTCGACCGGGTCAACGACATCCTCACCGTGCCGATCGAGCCGACGCCGACCGCGATCCCGCTGCCCACCGGCCCCGGGCTGGGGGTCTCGGTGGACGCCGAGGCGGTCGCCCGGCACAGCACGTGGGGCTCGCGGTGAGGCGCGTACTGCTGGTCGGCGCGTCGACCCCGATCGGCCGGGCCATCGCGGCCCGCTTCGCCGCCGCCGGCGACCGGGTCGTCGGCTACGGCCTGGAGCCGGCCGGCGAACCGAGCCTGGTCGCCGACCTCACCGGCGACTGTTCCACCGCCGACGGGGCCGCCGCCGCCGTCGAGGCGGCGCGGGAGCGGTTGGGCGGGCTGGACGTGCTGGTCGCCGCCGCCGGGGCGATGCCCGTCGCGCCGGCCCACCGCACCAGCGACGAGCAGTGGCGGGCCGCCCTGACGGGCTGCCTGGACACGCTCTTCTTCCCGCTGCGCGCGGCGTTGCCGCTGCTGCCGGCCGGCGGGGCGGTGGTCGCCGTCTCCTCGGTGAACGCGTTCCTGGCCGCCCCCTGGGTGGCCGCCTACGCCGCGGCCAAGGGCGCGGTGGAGGCCCTGGTGCGCCAGGTCGCGCTGGACTACGGCGCGCGTGGCATCCGGGTCAACGCGGTGGCGCCGGGCATCGTCGGTGCCGAGTGGCTGCCCGACGCCGCCGGGGGTTACCCGATCGGGCGGACGCTGCGCCCCGAGGAGGTCGCCGCGGCGGTGCACTTCCTCGCCTCCGACGCCGCCAGCGGCATCACCGGGGTGGTGCTGCCGGTCGACGGCGGACTGTCGATCGCGTCGCCCGCCGCCTACGCCCGGGCCGACCTGCGGCAGCGCCTGGCCGAGTTGGCCCCGTGACCACCCCGCAGGTGCCGATCGACGGCCGGTACGCCCGCCTCTACCGGCTGCTCGACTGGCCGCCGCGGCTGGCCGGGCTGAACCTGCTGTGGCTGGCCGGGGTGCTCGCCGGTGGCGTGGTCGCCGGCGTGTCACCGGCCACCGTGGCGCTCTTCGCGCTGCTGCGGGACTACCAGCGGGGCGGGCATCCGCAGCCGTGGCGCGACTTCTGGCGGCACTGGCGGGCGGAGTTCGGGCGCTCGCAGATCCGGCTGGGCCTGCCGCTGCTGACCGTGTGGGTGCTCGCGTTCTACCTGCTCGCCGCGCGGGGCACTCCGCTCGCCGGCGCGGTGGCCGTGCTCGGGCTGGTCTATCTGGCGGTGCTGGCGTACCTGCCCCCGGTGCTGGCGCACTTCGACGTGCCGACCACCACCGCCTGGCGGATCGCCGTGCTCACGGCCGCGCGCACCCCGCTGTGGACGCTCGGCCTGGGTGCGACGGTGGCGTTGCTGGTCCTGGCGATGCTCGTCGCCGTACCCGTCGCCGTCCCCCTCTTCCTGCCCAGCGCCCCGGCGGCGCTGGTCGCCCTGGTCGCCGCGCGAGGCTTCGCCTCGTTGCCGCCGGCCGTCGGCGGCCACGAACCCGGGTGAGACCGTCCACCGTCGCGGCGTCCGCCGTCGTCGGTCGGGGCGGCTCCCGCCGTCAGACGACGGCGGAGAGCGGGGCGGCGCTGGCGTGGTAGCCGAGTCCGGTGGAGATCTGGTCGGCCTGTTCGATGACCTTCATGGCCAGTTCGTCCTGGCGCCTCGGTAGGTCCATCGCCGAGAGCGGGCCGGAGACCGACAGGGCCGCCACGGCCTTGCCCGAGCGGTCCCGGATCGGCGCGGCCAGGCAGGCCCGGCCGAAGGCCAGTTCCTCCAGTTCGGTGGCGTAGCCGCGCCGTCGTCCCTCGCCGATCGCGGCGAGCAGCCCGTCGAGGTCGGCGACGGTCTTCGGGGTGTACGCCGGATAGCGCGTCCCGATCAGGGACTCGATCTCCTCGGCGGTCAGGTCCGACAGGAGCGCCTTGCCCAGGGCGGTCGCGTGCAGCGGGCCCCGGCGGCCGACCAGGGTGAACGAGCGGGGGGCGAGTCGGCCTTCGAAGTTGCAGAGGTAGAACAGCTCGGTGCCGTGGCGCTCGGCGATGTTGGCGCCGAGGCCCAACTCGCCGGCGAGGTCCTGGGCGATCTGCCGGGACTGGCGGTGCACCGCCGACTGGTTGAGCGCGACGCCCGCCAGCCCCACCACCGTCGGCCCGATCCGGTAGAGGCCGCTGCGCTGGTCGTGGGTGACGAAGCCGAGCGCCTCCAGCGTCCCGACCAGCCGGGACACCGTCGACTGGCCCAGCCCGGTGAGCTGGACCAGCTCGGAGACGCGCCGCTCCGGGTGCTCCTCGGTGAACGCACGCAGCAGCGACAGCGCGCGCTCGACACTCTGCGTGCCGCCGCCGACCTCGCGGGTGGTGGAGCGTGGCATTCTGCCCATCCCTCAAAGCGTAGGAGTGTAATCCAGATTACGGATCATACATCGCGTGGCGGTGCGGGCCGCCGACCGTCACGACCGGCGGCCCGCACCCTGTCAGCAGCTTGGCGTCCGCGCCGGGACGACCGGCTCGAACCGGACCGCGTCGGCCCGGTGATGCCCGAGCTGCTGCGCCGACAGGCTCACCGCGGCGGTCGCCGGGTCGAGGTGCCAGGCGCCCAGCACCCGCCACTGCCCGGCGTCCTTGGTCTGGTCGACCGTCCGGGTGTCGGTGCCGGTGCTGTGCGCCACCCGGTAGGTGGCCGCGTTGGTCGTGGTGGCGTTCGTCGGATACCACACACTGACCCGGTACACACCGGTCGCCGACAGCGTCGGCCGCCAGGTCGCCACGGCACCCGTGCCACCGCCGGCGACCCGGGTGGTGCCGTCCGCGTACCCCTTGAGCGCGCTGGCGCTCCAGCCGCCCGTCTCGGTGTAGCCGTCCTGGCCGTCGTCGACGACGACCGCCGCCGCCGGGTCAGGCGTCCCGACGGGTACCGCCGTCCGCCCGACCGCCCCGGCCACGTGCAGGGCCACCTCGTGCAACGCGCCGACGCTCGCGCCGGGCGGAGCCGTGATCGTGAAGCTCACCTGCTGGGTGGCGTTCGGGGCCAGCGCGACCGGGACGGACGCCGGGGTGCTGCTCCAACCCTCCGGCAGGCCGAGGGCCGCGCAGCCGGTCGCGCCCGCCACCGCGGCCGCGGTGACGGTGGCCTTGACCGTGGTGCTGCCCCCCGGTGCCGCCACCGGATCGGCCGAGAGCCCGCTGATCCTGGGCTGCACCACCGCCGGATCCACCGGCCGGAACCGGGCGGCGCTGACCCGGTGGAAGGCCGGGTCGTCGACGCTGATCCGGACGAGGCCGTCCTCACCGGCGGCGAACGGGAAGGTCCCGAGGACCCGCCAGCTGCGCGGGTCCTGCTGCTGGTCGACCCGGATCGGGGTCTCCCCGTCGCGGTGCCGCACCACGTAGTCGGCCTCCCGGGTGGTGTCGGCGTTGGACGGGTACCAGACCGCGACCTCGTACCACCCGGCCTCGGCCAGCGCCGGCCGCCAGGTCGCGGTGCCGCCGAGCCTGCCCTCCGCGCTGAAGCGCGACTGGGTGCCGTTGAACCCGGCGAGGCCGCTGGCGAGCCACTCGCCGGTCTCCGTGTACCGGGGACGGATGTCCTGCGTGGTGATGACGATGTCCTGGCTGGCGATCCGGACCTGTGCCGTGGTCTCGGCGCCGCCGTCGAGCGCGGCGCTCACCCGGTACGTCTGGTCGCGTTGGGCGTTGGCCGGCGCGGTGAGGGTGAAGGTGTACGCACGTTCCCCACGGGCGTCGACCTCGTACTCCGCGCTCGCCGGGCTGATCGTCCACCCGGCGGGCGGCGTCAGACGGAGAGTGCCCCGGGCGGCGGCCGGGCCGACGTTGAGCACGCTGGCGGTGACCGTGGTCGAGTCACCCGGCTTGGCGAGTTCCGCCGGTGCCGCGACCAGCGAGCTCAACCGGGTCGGCGGACGGACGGTGAGCCGTCCGGCCGTCAGCGCGACCTCGCCACCGTTCCACCGCGCCGTGCCCTTGAGCGCCACCGTGCCACCGGCGGCGTCGGGTGCGACGGTCATCTTGTAACGCCAGGTGGCCGCGCCCTCGGCCGGCACGGTGGACGGCTGGGTGCCCTCCGGCCGGGCCGACCAGCCCGCCGGGAGGTCCAGCGTGACCGCGGGGTCGGTGAGGGCGGCGGCACCGTCGTTGCGGACGGTCACCGCGAGCCCCACGGTGTCGCCGGGCGTGGTGTCCGGCGAGGCCGGGGTGGCCGCACCGCAGACGGTCGTTCCCGCCGGGCAGCGGCCGGTGACCGCCGGCGGCAGGCGCAGGGTCGTCTCGCTGGTCTGCGCGGCCTCGGTGCTGATCCGGTACCGGAACGACGTGTCGAGGTCCTCGACCGGGATCGTCCACTCGTTCGGGTAGATCCGGTCCTCCTGCTTCTTCCAGGTGGTGCCCCCGTCGGTCGACC
The DNA here is from genome assembly GCF_055587185.1 of Micromonospora sp. NPDC048040. NCBI lineage: Bacteria > Bacillati > Actinomycetota > Actinomycetes > Micromonosporales > Micromonosporaceae > Micromonospora > Micromonospora sp. NPDC048040. The sequence continues at coordinate 136,517 of NZ_JBVJGT010000007.1, forward strand.
AGTGCAGCGTCGCCGGTGCCTCGGTCGCCGCCTGCAGGTAGGCGTCGTAGCCGCTGCCGTCCGGTCGGGTCAGCAGCATCCCCCGGGCGGTCCCGATCGGGCTCGCGTCGTCGAAGTGGTAGCTGTCCTGCCCGACGTCGGCCTGCCCGCCGCCGACCTGGTGGGCGACGTTCGGCACCGACACGTCGCGGACGACCAGCGCGGTGATGCCCCGGGCGGAGACGGTGACCGGCAGGACGCCCCCGCGCATCGTGGTGACGGTCCGGTTGCCGTTGTCGCGGATCACCTCGACCTGGTACTCCCGGTCCGGGCGCACCCCGCTGACCTTGGGGTCGAAGCGCACGACGCTGCGGGAGGTGCCGGTCGCCTCGTTGGTCAGGCTGAGGTAGAGGCTGTCGTTGCCGTGCCCGGTGACCCAGTTGAGCTGCGGGTCGGCGACGTCGACGATGCCCTTCGGCAGGTACGGCCAGACGCCGTCCTCACCGTAGAACGTGCCGGGCTGGTGCCCGTAGACGTGGTACTTGAAGTAGACGTAGTTGGTCTCGAACACGGCCGGGAAGCTGATCCTGCCATCCGAGCGGTGGGTCTGCTCGGAGATCAGGTAGTCCATGGCCAGCCCGAGCTGCGCCGGGATGTGGTGGTAGTAGATGGAGGTGAGTCCGGCGGGGCCGGTCAGCGGGAAGTCCGGGCGCATCTGGGCCGCGGTGAACTCGCGGTAGTAGTAGCCCGGGTAGTTGGTGAAGCGGCCGACGACGAGGTTGTGCGCCACGTCGGCGAGCAACTGGTCGTCGGTGTGCGCGGAGAGCCGCAGCAGGAACGGCGCCCAGATCGGGTTCATCACCAGACCGCCGCCGGGGTTCTCCCGACCCGCTGCGATCTTGTAGGTGCTGAGCTGTTCGAAGGTCATGCCGTTGGTGGAGACCATCCAGGCCGGTACCTCCTCGGCCGGCACGTCCTTCTTCGGGTAGTCGTAGGTCACGGGAGGCTTCCAGCGGTCCACCTGCGCGTCGATCCAGTCGTCGGCGTTGACGGTGATGTTGCCCTCGGGCACCGGGCGCACCATCGTCTGCGTGACGAACCGCTTCGCCTCGGTGTAGGCGGCGTTCAGGTAACGCTTGTCGCCGGTCTCCTCGTACAGCTCGAGCAGCTCGATCCAACCCTTGGAGTAGTTGAACTGGAAGCCGTTCTCGGCGATGTTCGTCGTGTACGGCGGGTCGATCTGGGCGGTGATGTAGCGGTCCGCCTCGGCCTTCGCCTCCGCCAGGTACGCCGGGTTGCCGGTGAGCCGCCACGCCGCGAGGGGGGTGCTGACCGGCGTCCGGCTGTCCTTGCGGACCCGGTCCTCGATCGACTTCAGGGCCAGTTCGTGCAGGCCGGCCACCTGGCCCCGGGTCTGCTGGTAGAGCGGTACGAGGGTGGAGGCGTCCCCGGCCACGCTGCCGACGCGCCAGGCGTTGGTGTCGCCGTAGACCGGGTTCTCCTTGATCGGGGTCCACCCGATGTTGTTGCGCGACACCTGGTACTCCAGGGACGGCCGGGCCCGCTTGTCGTAGAGGTCCCGGTTTCCCGTCAGGTAGTAGGCACCGAGCAGGACACCGCTGGTGGCGGTGCGCACCGCCCGGTCGTTCTCGGTGTCCACGAAGCCCTTCGCCCGGTCCCACCACCCCGACAGCGAACGCTGGTAGGTCTCGCTGTCGTCGGCCTCGGTGTCCTTCATCGTCAGGTCGACCAGGTTGTGCACCGTCTCGGTGAGCGAGGTGTCGTAGATGTTCTGCCGGTACGCGCTGTAGTCGTACTCGTCGCGCGTCAACTGCGTGTACGCCTGGTACATCGTCGCGGGCCGGGCGTAGACACCGAAGGTGAACCGGTGCTGCTGTCCGGTCTGCAGCGGCGAGAGCCGGCCGACCTGCGGCGCGAAGGCGATCGGCTGGATGGCGCCGTTCTCGTTGCGCAGGCTCATCCCGAAGGGTTGTCCGTCCGCGCCGGCGTCGCGCTGGTGTTCGAAGGGGATCACCTCGCCGGGTGCGTAGACCCCGCTGGTCACCTGCTGTCCGGCGACGGTGCGCTCCAGCAGGCAGGCCGGGGTCATCAGCTCCCAGGCGCTGAGCGCCTCGGCGCCGTAGATGACCCGGGCGTGCTGGCGGCTGCCGCAGAGCACCTCGTCGACGTCGTTGAACGAGGTGACGTCGAGCGACTGGTAGCCGACGACGAAGTTGTCGGCGCGGCGGGCGGTCAGGGTCCAGGACGCCTCGGGATTGTCGCCCGCGACCGACCAGCGGACGGTCAGTTCGTACGCCCCGGGAGCTTCGGTGGTCAGCTCGACGGTGCGGCTGTCGACGGTGCGGAGTCCGGTGAAGCCGACCCAGCCGGGGTTCATGGAGCTGTAGTAGTCGGTCGGTGTGCCGTTCGTGCCGCTGAGCACGAGCCACTGCTCGTCGAAGCGTCGCTCGGCGTCGGTGACGGGCAGCCAGCCGCCGGGGGTGCGGACCCGGATGTCCCGCAGGTACGTCTGCCCGCCGCGCCAGGTGGCGTGGTGGAAGATCATCCGGTGGTGGTCGCCCTCGATGGTGGCCACCTGCCGGATCCGCAGGTCGGGCTTGTCCGTCTCGCGCAGCGGGGTGGCGAAGGGGGCCTGGTCCTGGGTGGCCGGTGCCGCGACGGCCGCCCCGGAGGGCAGCACCAGTGCCGTCAGGACGAGGAGGAGGGTGAGTAAGGAACGATGTCGCCTCGATACTGTGGGCTTCACATCCATGAAATGGATAGTTAATGCAATCAATTCCCGTGTCAAGGGCGTCCGTCGGGAGAGGCATGCGCGCTCGGCCGTAGGCGCTCCGCCCGGCTCTGCGCCGTGCGACGCGGCGTCAGTCGCCCCAGGGCAGCTCGCGGCCTCCGTGCGTATCTGACCCACATAGCGGATGCCTATTGCACGAGGTGGTAGGTGAAGCTACTGTCCTCAACACGCTCTTCACCGCGACGAAACAGACCGAAGCCTCGCCCTCGTTGGCCGAGCGGCTCCGCCAACCGGTGATCGAACAGGAGTAGGACATGAAGCAACCAGAGCTCACCCGCCGGTCCTTGCTGCGGATCCTGGGCGTGGGTGCGGCCGCGACCGCGGCGGGCGGGCTGACCACCGCGTGCAACCTGGTCGGCAGTGGCGACGGGTCCAGCGGGGACACGGTGACGATCAAGGTCATGCTGGTGCCCGACCCCTCCGGCGCCTCCCAGTTCTACCGCGAACAGTTCGACCTGTTCGAGGAGAAGAACCCCGGCATCAAGGTCCAGGTCATCGAGAACCCGACCGACCAGCAGATCAACGCCATCGAGCTCAGCTTCCAGCAGGGCAACGCGCCGGACGTCTTCCGTGCCCAGGACCAGGGCTTCGACCGTATCTTCGCGCGGGGCTGGGTCGCGCCGCTCGACCAGTACGTCACCGACGAGTTCAAGGCCCGGTTCCCCGAGGGCGCTCTCGACCCCGCCACCTCGGGTCTGCACCGCGACGGAAAGCTCTACACGCTGCCGCTGGTCTGGGGCAAGTGGTCCGTGGTGCGGTTCCTCCTGGTGAACAACACCGCCGCGAAGCTCGGCGGCGTCACCGCCGCACCGAAGACGTGGGAGGAGTTCGAACAGGCTGCCGCCGCGATCACCCGCGCCGGCGGGGGCAGGACGTTCGGCTTCGCCGGCCCGTGGAGCAAGAGTGTGCTGGCCCGGATGCTCCAGCACACCGCGGGACCGTCCTCGATCGACAACGGCATCGACCTGCGCACCGGCAAGGCGGCGATCACCCACCCGTCGCTCGCCGGGGCCGTCGACCTGCTCCGGCGGATGCACGCCGCGAAGACAATGACCCCGGGCTGGGAGACCTGGACGGACCCGGGCAAGATGCACACGGCGTTCGCCAAGGGCGAGCTGGCGATGTTCCTCGCCGCGCCGTTCCAGATCAACGAGGTCCGCAAGCTGAACCCGCAGCTCGACATGACCATCGCGGCCGTGCCCGTGCCGGCGGCCGGGCGCGGCGGCTACGCGGGGCAGACGGCGAGCTTCAGCCCGCTGTGGTCCATGTCGGCCCAGTCGAAGCACCCTGAGCAGGCGTGGAAGGTGATGGACTTCCTCGCCTCCAAGGAGTTCCACCGGGCGTACTACGAGAAGTTCGGCACCCTGACCGCACTGGAGAGCGCCTGGCAGGACAAGGCGGCGGCCAACCCGGATCAGAAGGCGATCATGGACATCGCCGCAGAGACCGTCCGGCTCATCCCCAACCCGATCCTCGCCAGCAAGGGCGGCGCGCAGCTGCTCGCGGCCATCCGCGGCAAGCAGGACCTCCAGTGGTCCGAGATCGCGCTGCCGGCCATCCTGCGCAACCAGCCCTTCGGCCCGGCCGCCGCGGGCCTCAACGGCAAGCTCGACGCCTTCATCGACGAGCAGATCAAGACCCTGTCGGGCAAGGGGGTGCCGGCCTCGCGCGCCGACCTCACCTTCCCGGGTTGGGACCCGCTGCAGCCGTTCACCCCGAGCCAGAAGTGACCAGCACCCCCACCATCGTCCCGGGTGGCGCCGCCGGGAAGGCGGCGCCGCCCCGGCGCACCCCCGCCGCCCGGCGGCGCCGCCCCGGCAGGCTGCGCCGGCACGCCTGGCAGTACGTCTTCCTCGCCCCGATGCTGCTGCTCTTCGTGGCCTTCACGCTCTGGCCGATGGTGGCGAGCTGGTGGTACTCGTTCTTCGACTGGGACGGGGTGGGCCCGGCCACCGAGTGGGTCGGCTTCGCCAACTTCACCGAGGTGCTCGGCAACGAGCGGTTCTGGCACGCGTTCCGCAACTCGTTCCTCTTCTCCCTGGCCGCGATCTGCGTCGAGATGCCGCTGGCGCTGCTCGTGGCGATCCTGCTCAACAGCCGCCGGCTGCGCGGGCGCAACCTCTACCGGCTGTTCCTGTTCCTGCCGGTGGTGACCACCACGGCGGTGGTCGGCATCGTCTTCGCGGTCCTGCTGGACCCGGCCGGCGGGTTCGTCAACGAGGTGCTGCGCTCCGCCGGGATCGTCGACTCGCCGGTGAGCTTCCTGTCCGAGTCGTCGGCCCTGCCGACGGTCATGGCGGTCGACGTGTGGAAGGGCTTCGGCATCACCCTCGTCTACTGGCTCGCCGCGCTGCAGACCGTCCCCGAGGACCTGTACGAGGCGGCGAAGGTCGACGGCGCGAACGGGCGCCAGACGCTGCGGCACGTCACCCTCCCGGTGATCGCCCCGATCGGCGTGGTGATCCTGCTGCTCACCTTCCAGAAGAGCATGAACCCGTTCGACCTGGTGCAGGCGATGACGCAGGCCGGCCCCAACTACGCCACCGACGTGGTCGCCACCTACATCTACCGGTACGCCTTCAACCCCGAACTCAACGCGCCCCGCTACGGCTTCGCCTGCGCCGCCGGCGTCGTCTTCGGGGTCATCACGCTGGTGATGACGGCACTGCAGGCACCGCTGCTGCGCCGGCAGTACCTGAAGGGGAGCCGCTGATGCGTCGGATGCACCTCTGGCACCTGCTGCTGGTGCCGCTCTGCCTGGTCTGGATCTACCCCTTCGTCTGGATGGTCTCCACGGCCTTCAAGTCGGAGCGGGAGGTCTTCCTCGGCGGGCTCTCGGTGCTGCCGGAGGAGTGGAGCCTCGACAACTTCACCCGGGCGTGGGACACGGCGCACTTCGGCACCTACCTGTCCAACACGGTCGTCTTCTCCGTCACCACCGTGGCCATCGTCCTGCTGGTCTCCGCCACCTCCGGGTACGCCCTCGGCCGGGGCGACCTGCCCGGCAAGAAGGTGATCGTCGGGCTGCTCATCGCCACCATGTTCATCCCGCACGGCTACACGATCATTCCGATCTTCAAGCTGGTCGACGGGCTCGGGCTGAGCAACGGGCTGCTCGGTGCGGTGCTGGCCACCGCCGGGCCGGCCCACGTCGTACCCATCCTGCTGTTCATGGGGTACTTCGCCGGCATGCCGCAGGAACTGGAGGACGCGGCCCGGATCGACGGCGCCGGCTACCCGCGCATCTTCTTCCAGATCATGTTGCCGCTGGCCAAGCCGGTGATCGGCACCGTGGCGCTGTTCAACTTCATGGCGGCGTGGAACGCCTTCTTCATCCCGCTGGTGTTCACCCTGGGTCGGCCGGAGCTGCGCACGCTCGGCGTCGGCATGTACAGCTTCTTCGGCCAGGAGGCCACCGACTGGGGCGGACTGGCCGCCGCGGCGACGATCAGCCTGCTGCCGATCATCGCGATCTTCCTGTTCCTGCAGCGCACGTTCGTGGAGGGGATCGCCGGTGCCGTCAAGTCCTGACACTGCGCTCGCGCACCCGGTGTCCGCCGAGCGCTACGAACTCGGCGAGGGCCCGCGGCTGGATCCGCGCACCGGTGAACTGCTCTGGGTGGACATCCGCGCCGGCCGGCTGTGGCGGGGGCGGTTCGGCGGCGACCGGATCGAGGTGCTGGCCGGGTACGACGTCGGGGCGGCGACCGGGGCCGTGGCACCGCTCGCCGCCGCCGGCGCGGGCTGGGTCGTGGCGGCCGGGCGGGGATTCCGGCACGTCTCGACCGACGGCACGGTACGCCCGCTCGGTGGTGACGTCGCCGCGCCGCGCACCCAGATGAACGACGGCGGCTGCGACCCGTACGGCCGGTTCCTCGCCGGAAGCCAGATCCTGGGCGGCGCGGAACCCTGGTCCGGCGCGCTCTACCGGCTGGATCCGGACGGCTCGGTGGCGACGGTGCTGGACGGCGTCGGGTGCGCGAACGGGCTCGGGTTCGACCCGGCGGGGGAGACGATGTACCACGTGGACAGCCGGCGCCGCCGACTCACCGGCTACCGCTACGACCCGGCAACCGGCGAGGCCGGCGACCCGCGGGTCCTCGTCGACTGCGACGACGCCACCCCCGACGGCCTCTGCGTCGACGCCGAGGGCTGCCTCTGGGTGGCGATGTGGGACGGCTGGTGCGTCCGCCGCTTCGCCCCGGACGGCACCCCGCTGGCACGGGTGCGGCTGCCGGTGCCCCGGCCGACCGCCGTCTGCCTGGTCGCCGGCACCCTCGTGGTGACGACGGCCTGGATCGGGCTGGACGAGGCGACCCGGCGCGCGGCGCCGGACAGCGGCCGGATCTTCGCCGTCGAGGTCGGGATCGACGCGGCGCCGGCGCACACCTGGGGGGCGGCGTGAAGATCACACACCTGGAGCTGCTGACGGTGCCGCAGGGCACGAGCGCCATGCTGCTGGTGGTCGTGCACACCGACTCCGGCGAGTACGGCGTCGGCGAGGTCGGCATGCGCTCCCGCTGGCGGGCCGTCCGCGGCGCGGTCGAGGACTTCGCCGAGCAGTTGGCGGGTGCCGATCCGAGCCGGATCGAACACCTCTGGCAGTTCCTCTCCCGGTCGGGGTTCTTCCCGGCGACCGGGGTGCTCGCCTCCGTGCTCGCCGCGATCGACGTGGCGCTGTGGGACCTGCGGGGCAAGACACTCGGCGTGCCGCTGCACCAACTGCTCGGCGGGGCCTCCCGGGAGCACGTCGAATGCTATGTGCACGTCCGCGTCGGCGACGCCAGGGACCCGGCCGCGACGGTGGCCGAAGCCGAGCGGCTCGTGGCGGCCGGATGGCGGTACCTGCGGGTGCCGGCGAACAGCCCGGACGCCGACGGCGAGTACGACCAGCGGAGCGCCCTGCGGCACACCGTCGCCACCGTGGAACGGCTCCGCGCCGCGCTGGGCGACGACGTCGAGCTGCTGCTCGACGTACACACCCGGTTGGAGCCCCCGCAGGCCGTGACGCTGTGCCGGGAGTTGGAGCCGTTGCGGCCGTACTTCGTCGAGGACCCGCTGCGCAGCGAACACCTCGACGGCTACCGGATGCTGCGCCGGCGCACCGCGGTCCCGCTCGCGGCGGGTGAACAGCTCGGCACGAAGTGGGAGTTCCGGCCGCTGATCGAGGGTGAGCTGATCGACCACGCCCGCGTCGACGTGGCCAACACGGGGCTCACCGAGGCCCGCAAGATCGCGGCGATGGCCGAGGTCCACCACATCAACCTGGCCACCCACAACCCGCTCGGCCCGGTCACCGCCGCCGCCTCCGCACACCTGAACCTGGTCCTGCCCAACGTCTCCGTCCAGGAGCAGCCGTGGCCCGAGTTCCCGCCCTCGCCGGTGCTGACCGCCGGCCCCGTGCTGACTCCCGGCCGGATCAGGCCGGCGGAGCGGCCCGGCCTCGGCATCGAGCTCGACCTCGCCGCCGCCCGCCGGCTCGACCCCGGCGGTCCGGCCCCGCTGCCGGTCTACCACCGCCGCGACGGCTCCTTCACGAACTGGTGACCGGGATGCGGGTACTGGTGACCGGCGCGGCCGGCGGGGTGGCCGGGCTGCTCGTGCCGCAACTCGCCGGAGAACACGAGCTGCGGCTGACCGACCTGCGCGCCCCGCAGCCGGTCGGGCCGGCGGAGGTGGTGCCCGGCGACCTCGCCGACCGGGGGTTCGCCGAGCGGCTCTGCGCCGGGGTGGACGCGGTCGTGCACCTGGCCGGGAACCCGCGGCCGGGCGAGGACTGGGACCGGCTGCACGGCCCCAACGTCGAGGTGCCGACCCGGGTCCTGGCGGCGGCCGCGGAGGCGGGCGTACGCCGGGTGGTGCTCGCCAGCTCCGTCCACGTCCTCGGCGGCTACCGCCCACCGGACGCCCGGCCCGCGCCCGGCCCGATACGCGACTCGTGGCCACCCCACCCGTGCTGCCGCTACGGCGCCACCAAGGTCTTCGGCGAGGCCGCCGCCCGGGTGTACGCGGACTCGGGTGCCCTCTCCGTGGTCTGTCTGCGCCTCGGCGGCTGCCGTCCCGTGCCGCCGACGCACGGCTGGTTCGACACCTGGCTCGGCCCGGCGGACCTGGGCCAGGCGGTACGCCGCGCGCTGCGGGCCGACGTCCGTTTCGGGGCGTACACCATCACCTCGGCGAACACCCGGGCGGTCTTCGACCTCGACGCGGCCCGGCGCGACCTGGGTTACGCGCCGGTCCTGGACTCGGAGGCGTACCGGGACAGCGCGCCCGACGGCCCGTCGACGCTGTGCCGGGGCGGGCAGGGCTGAGCCCGTCGCGGGTCAGCCCACCCGGTCGAGGAACTGCCGCGATCGCCGCACCACCAGCGCCGTTGCCTCCGCGTCGTACGACGGCAGCGAGCTGTCGGCGAACAGGTGCTGGTCGCCCGGGTAGACGCACAGCTCGCCCAGGTCGGCGCCGACCGTCGCGACCAGCTCGCGCGCGGCGTCGATGTCGCCCTCCAGCGCGAAGAACGGGTCCCTGTCCATGCCGTGGATCTGCACCGGGACCCCGGTGGGCCACGGCCCGACGGCCCATTCGCCGGTGATCGGAAGGCAGGCTTCGTAGAGCAGCGCGCCGCGCGCGCCGGGCCGGGTCTGGGCCATCCGCTGCGCCGTTCCGACCCCGAAGGAGAAGCCGGCGTAGACCAGCTCGCCGGGGAGGTCGGCCACGGCACGGTCGGCGCGCTCGTCGAGCACCTCACCTCCGATGCGCCGGGTCAGCGCGAGCCCGTCCTCGAGGGTCGCCGGTCGTTCGCCGTCGAACAGGTCCGGCGTGTGCACCGTGTGCCCGCCGGCGCGCAACTGCTCGGCGAACGCGCGCATCCCGTCGGTGAGCCCCTGCACGTGGTGGAACAGCACGACTTCGGCCATCTCTACACTCCAGACATCGGACGGCGAGGATCAAACGATCCACAATTCTAGAACGGTCGAGAAATGTCGGTCAATGAGCGGATCCCGGACTACGACCTCGAAGAGATGCACGTGGTCACCGCGCCTGAGCAGCTGCGGGCGCTGGCCGACCCGCTGCGCGCCACTCTCCTGGAGCTGCTCCTCGAACGGGCCGCCACGGTCACCGAGATGGCCCAGGCGGTCGACCGCCCCAAGAGCAGCGTCGCCTACCACGTGAACCTTCTCGTCGACGTCGGTCTCCTGCGCGTGGTCCGCACCCGCCGCGTTCGGGCGATCGAGGAGCGGTACTACGGCCGGGCCGCCCGCACCTTCTACGTCGGCGTGCTCAGCCGCGGCGAGGACAAGCAGGTCGTGGCCGCCATCAACGGGCTCGCGCAGGCGACCGCCGAGTCGGCCGCCGCCCACGCGGCCGACGACCTGCGGTGCACACTCGTGCACGCCCGTATTCCCGTCGAGGAGGTACGCAACTTCTGGGCGCAGGTCCAGGAACTCGCCCGCCGGTTCGCCCAGATCCCCCGGTCCGGCGACCAGGTGTACGGCTTCGTCGCCGGCCTCTACCCCACCGACGTTCCCACCCTCCCCGACGCCGAGCCATCGGATGCCGTCAATCGCGCCGTGCCGGCCGATCCGTCCGATGTACCCTGACCGGCAGGCCCTCCGGTCGGACGTCGCACCCTTCTAACCTGCCCCGGGTGACCTGCACTTCCCCTCGACCGGCGCGCCGGACCTGGCCGTCGACGCGCGGCACAGGACCGGACAGGCCAACCCCACCCGGCATGCAGGTCGCCGCAGTGGTTGCGGAGAGCGGGAGGCGCGGGTGTTCGACATGCGTCGGCGTGAGCCAGGCCGACGGCGGCGCGGCGCACGGTACGACTGATGGCAGGTATGCCAGGACCGACGGAACGGGCGTGTCGATGACTGCCGGCGACCCGCGCGACCTCCTGAGGGATCACGCCGAGCCCCAGCGCGCCACCTACGTCGAGCTCTTCTTCGACGTGATCTTCGTCTTCGCGCTGACCCGGCTGTCCCACACCCTGTTCAGCGACCTCACCTGGCTCGGCGCGCTGCACACCGGGATCCTGCTCGCCGCGTTCTGGTGGGTCTGGGTCTTCACCGCCTGGACCACCAACCGCCTCAACCCCGCCCAGCCCGCGATCCAACTCGTGATCATCCCGATCATGCTCGGCACCCTGATCATGGCGGGCGCGGTGCCCAAGGCGTTCGCCGAGGACGGCATGATCTTCGCCGCCGCCTACGTCCTCATCCAGGTCGGCCGCGCCCTGTTCGTCACGGTCGCGATGCACGGCCAGGAGGTGACGATCGGCTCCCTGCAGCAGTTCATCTGGTCCTGCATCTCCGGAGTGCTGTGGATCGCGGGCGCGCTGACCGACGGCACCACCCGGGTGGTGATCTGGCTCGTCGCGGCCGTCCTCGGGTACGTCATGAGTCGGCTGGACTTCCGGCTGCCCAAGCTCGGTCCGGCCCGGATCACCACGCAGGCGGTCTCCGCGGAGCATCTCGCCGAGCGCTACCAGCAGATCATGATCGTCGCGTTCGGTGAGTCGATCCTGGCGGCCGGCGGACAGTTCGCCGCGCTCGGCTTCGAGCGGGACCGGGTGATCGCGTTCCTGCTGACGTTCGCCATCACCACGCTGCTGTGGCGGATCTACTTCTACCGGGCCGGGCTGCTGCTCCCGGCCGTGATCGCGGCGAGCACCACGCCGGCGGTGTTCAGCCGCTCCGCCTCGTACGCCCACCTGCTCATGGCCGGCGGCATCGTGCTCAGCTCGGTCGGCGACGAAATCATCATCACCCACCCGTTCGCCGGGCCCAACCTCGCCTGGTCCGCCGTCATCCTCTGCGGACCGGCGATCTACCTCGCCGGCCGGGCCCGACTCGACTACCTGTCCTTCAGCCGGGTCGCCCTGTCCCGGGTGATCGGACTGCTCCTGCTGGTCGCGCTGGCGCCCGTGGTCGCGTTCCTTCCGCCAATCCTGATCGCCGTGGTGGCCGTCGTCATCCTCGGCGGGATCGCCGCGACGGACGCCGTCTCCTGGAGGGTCCGTCCCAGCGAACCGACCCCGCCACCGCCGCCCCGCGGGCGAGAACCACGCCCCTAGCGCCCCGCCGCGCGCCAGCCGACGGTGCTCACGGGTCGGTAGCGACGCATGCGCACCCTCCGATCGGCTGTGGCGGCGACCTGACATGTCCAGTGTTCGCCAGGCGCAGCCGTAGCGCCGCCGCCCCCGTCTTCACGAAGCTTTGCCCCACCGGTACGGAGCTCAGGTACCGGCAGAAGGAGGGGCCAGGTCAATGCGAACAAGAAGATCGACGCTGCTCGGCGTCGCGCTCGCCGCGACACTCGTCGCGACCGTCGGCGCGAGCGCGCACGGCAAGCCGCCGGCGCCTGCCGGCGAGGTAACCGCCGCCGTACCACCGCCGTCGAAGGCGGCACGGGTCACCCTCGTGACCGGTGACGTGGTCACGGTGACGACGCAGGGCGGCAAGCCGGCGATCACCGTCACCCCGCACGACGGCCCGGTCGGCAACTTCCGCACCTACTCGGTCGGCACCGACGTGTACGTCGTGCCGTTGGCTGTCGAGCCGCTCATCGCGTCCGGCCAGGTCGACACACGGCTGTTCAACGTCACGGGCCTGATCGCGCAGGGCTACGACGACGCGCACGCCACGTCGATCCCGCTGATCGTGAAGTACCCGGCCCGGGCGGCGGGCAAGGCCGCACCGGCCGCCCCCGCCGGCAGCCGGATGAAGCGGAGCCTGCCCAGCGTCCGGGGCGCCGCCATCGCCGCTGACAAGAAGCAGGCCGCCACGTTCTGGGAGGCCGTCGACGACGACACCGCCAGGGCCCGTACCCCCAAGGCCCGGCTCGCCGGGGGCATCGAGCGGATCTGGCTGGACGGCAAGGTGAACGCCCTGCTCGACGAGAGCGTGCCGCAGATCGGCGCGCCGGCCGCGTGGGCCGCCGGATACGACGGCACCGGCGTGAAGGTCGCCGTGCTGGACACCGGCGCGGACCTGAACCACCCGGACCTGGCCGGCAAGGTCGCTGAGAGCCAGAGCTTCGTGCCGGGTGAGTCCGTCCAGGACGGGCACGGGCACGGCACCCACGTCGCCGCCACGATCGCCGGCACGGGCGCGGCCTCCGGCGGCAGATACAAGGGCGTCGCGCCCGGCGCGCAACTCCTCGTCGGCAAGGTGCTGAGCGACGCGGGTGGCGGCGAGGAGTCGTGGATCATCGCCGGGATGGACTGGGCGGCCCACTCGGGCGCGAAGGTCGTCTCGATGAGCCTGGGCGGCCCGGCCGGCGACGGAGGCGACCCGATGTCCGAGGCGGTCGACCGGCTGACGGCCGAGACGGGCGTGCTGTTCACCATCGCGTCCGGAAACTCCGGGCCCGGGGCGACGACTGTCGGCTCGCCCGGCATCGCCGCGTCGGCGCTGACGGTCGGCGCCGTGGACCGCGCCGACGCGGTCACCTCCTTCTCCAGCCGTGGCCCGCTCGCCAGCGGCGCCCTCAAGCCGGAGATCACCGCCCCCGGCGCGAACATCGTCGCCGCCCGGGCGGCCGGCACCAGCATGGGCACCCCCGCGGGCGACCACTACACCGCCGCCAGCGGCACCTCCATGGCCACCCCGCACGTGGCGGGTGCGGCCGCGATCCTGGCCCAGCAGCACCCGGACTGGACTCCGGCGCGGCTGAAGGGCCAACTCGTCAGCACGGCGAAGACCACGGCGGACACCTCGGTGTACGCCCAGGGCGCCGGCCGCACCGACGTGAGCCGCGCCGTGCGGCAGACCGTGTCCGGGCCCGGCGTGGTCGACTTCGGCATGCAGGCGTGGGAGTCGACCGCCCCGGTCGCCAAGCAGATCACCTACGTCAACGACGGCGACCAGCCGGTCACCCTCGCGCTGGCGACCAAGGGCTCCGACGGGCAGTTGCCGGCCGGGGCGCTGACGTTGGGCGCCGACACGGTGACCGTGCCGGCCCGCGGCACGGCCGACGTGACGGTCACCGCCAACCCCGGCGTGGTGCCGGTCGGGACGTACGGCGCGCACGTCACTGCCGCCTCCGCCGACGGCGGGACGGTCGTGACGACGGCCGTCGGTTTCGTCCGGGACCCGCAGCGCTTCAACGTGAGCGTGAAGCTGACGGACCTGGACGGCAAGGCGCCGGCGTCCACCTACAGCAGCATCTGGGTCTTCGATCTCGACAATCCCGGGCCCGCCGACATCCACTTCATCCTCGGCGCCGAGGGCACCCTGGAGCTGAGGCTGCCCCGCGGCGAGTACGCCTTCGCATCGGGTACCTACCGGTTCACCCCTGACTACCTGCAGGTCCGGGACCACGTCTACGGCGCGGAATCAGGCGTGCTCGTCGACTCCGACCGCACCATCACCTTCGACGGCAGCAAGTCGAGCCAGGTCGGCATCCAGACGCCCAAGCCGAGCCAGCCGCAGCGCGTCCGGCTGGGGATGTCGCTGCTGAAGGACGACAAGTCGCTCATGTACGGGATGCAGACCGAATTCAACGGCCACACGAAGCTGCACGCCATCCCGTCGCAGCTCAAGGACGAGAACCTCGAGCACCGGCTGGCCTGGACGCTGACGGCGCCGTCGTTGGAGGCGCAGCTGGTGAGTCCCGGAGCCTTCCCGATCACTCCGGAGTACGTCGGCGGCTGGGTCGGCTCCGCGCGCTTCGACGGCACCCAGGTCCTGCGCGTCGTGGACGCCGGCATCGGACGGCCGCAGGACTACGCGGGCAAGGCCGTCAAGGGCAAGCTGGCGCTGGTCCGGCGCAGCGACGACGTCCCCCCGTCGCAGCAGATCACGAACGCGGCGGCGGCCGGCGCCGGCATGATCATCATCTACAACGACATCCCCGCCGAGTGGGGTACCGACGTCTACCGGACGGCGCCGACCGCCATCCCGGCCATGACCCTCTCCGGCGAGCAGGGCGCTCGACTGGCCGGTCTCGCTCGCCGCGGCGACGTCATGATCCAGCTCAAGGGGACGGCAGTGAGCCCGTACTCCTACGAGCTGCTCAAGTACCAGCACGGCATCTCGGCCGACCAGCGCTACCAGGTCAGCGCCGCGGAACTGGCCACGGTCGACACGTCCTTCCACGCCTCGACGCCCGGCACCGAAGCGGGCTACGCCCGGTTCCTCACCTCGCCGCTGCAGTCCTTCATCGTCATGACCCTCATCCGGACGACCATGCCGAGGTCCCTCACCGAGTACGTCACCGCCGGCCGGCCGACGTGGGAGCTGATGGCACCGGCCGGCGTGTGGGAGCCGTTGCCCGGCTTCCAGCAGACGGCCACGTCGGTGTTGCAGCCCGGGCAGCGACTGACCCGGGCATGGAACAAGCCCGTCGTCCGGTCCGCCATCCCCGCCGAGCACCCCGAGGGAGCCGTCCGGATCGGCGACGTGGGCGTCGTGCTGAACACCGGCCTCCTGGACGCGGCGACCGGCCAGTACTGGACGATGCCGAACAACACCGACAAGGCACTGACCGCCGTGTACCGCGACGGCCAGTTGCTCGGGTCCGCTCCGGCCGCGGCGGTGGCCTTCCCGATGACGCCCGAGCGTGCCGAGTACCGCGTGGTGACGGACGTGCGGCGGGACCAGCCGTGGTGGACGACCTCCACCAAGGTGAACACCGCTTGGACGTTCCACTCCCAGCCGGGCGGCGACCGGGCGCTTCTGCCGGTGCTGTCGGTCGGTTACGACCTCGACGTCGCTCTCGACAACAGCGTGCAGGCGCAGTCGACGGCCGACATCAGCCTCGACTTCTGGTACCCGAAGGGCCTGGCCGGCCCGCGGATCCGCGAGGCGAAGCTGTGGGCCTCCTACGACGACGGCGCCACCTGGCAGCAGGTGACCGTCACCGCCGGGGGTGACGCCACCGTCAAGGGCGCCGTCAAGAGCCCGGCGCTGGCCGACACCAACGGATTCGTCTCCCTGCGGGTGCAGGCCACCGACGCCGACGGCAACACCGTCGAGCAGACCGTGACCCGCGCCTACAAGCTGCGGGGATAACCGTCCCACGGTCGTCCCCGCCCGCGCCGCGGGCGGGGGCGACCGGCATTCCCGGTCAGGGCGAGATGAGCCCCGACCGGGCGGCGTACCAGGCCAACTGCATGCGGCTGTCCGTCCCGGCCAGCCTCATCAGCCGCTGGATCCGGCGCTGCACCGTGCGTTCGCTGGTCCCGAGCCGGCTGGCCACCGTCTTGTCCGGCATCCCGGAGAGCAGGTACGTCAGCAGCGCGACGTCGACGTCGTCCCACGCGGGAGACCCCTCGGCGAGACCCGTGGCGGTGAGCCGCAACGGCGTGGCCGCCTGCCAGATCCGTTCGAAGAGCGCCACCAGCAGGTGCACCAGCGCCTGACCCCGTACCAGGAGGAACCCGGGATGGACGCTCGTCTGGTCGGGCAGCATCGGCAGCAGCACCGTCTCCCGGTCCACGATGATCATCTTGCTGGGCAGCTCGGCAGCGATCCTGATCTCGTACCCGCTCTTGAGGAACCTGCCGATCTCGGCGGGGGTACGCGGATCGTCGAGGGCGGCGCGCTCGTACACGTAACGGTAGGCGGGCACGTCGGTGGAGACCTCGAGGTCGCCGTCCAGCACGTACGGAGGCCGGAAGAACGCCATTATCTCCCGTTTCGCGCCCCGCTCCATGTTGTCGATCCAGGTGGCGAGCTCCTCCGGGGTGGTCAGCGCCTCCACCTCACCCACGGTCGAGGTCGCCCCGGTCCGGTACACCTGCACCAGTTCCCCCAGCCTGCCCTGGACCTGTTGCAGTGTGGCCTGACGCTGGACGATGAGGGTGCCGAGCCCGACGTCGGGTGGTACGACGGTGTACAGGCCGCCGTCGTCGCCGGTGACCAGGCCGAGCGCGACCAGTCGCGCCATCGCGGCTGTCACCGCCGGCGCCGCCATCTGCACCGCCTCCGTGAGATCCGCGACGGTCGCCCGGCGGCGGCGCAGCAGCTCCACGTAGACCGCTTCGTCCTGCTCGCCGATCCCGAGCCCACGCAGCATTCTCATCCCACTTCCCGCCCCCGCCCTCCGGGCGCCGGCCACGTAAGGACCGGCCAGCCAGTATTGCCCTGACCCCGCCGGGCCGTCCAGACCCTTCGCCCGCCACCCGCCGCCCAGCCCGCGACCCGGGGAAGGATGCGGATCGGGTTGTCATGCGGGCGTGACCGCGATGGGGCGGTTCGCCCTGCGGCGGGACGATCGGTGCTGAGCGGCATGGTGACGTGCCGGGGGAGCCGTGCGGCATCACCGGTCCTGGCTCTCGTGCCCGCCGGGCCGATGGACGAGCGCGTCCAGGGACGGCAAGAGCGCCGGCCCGCTCGCACGAGAGAAGCCGGCGCTCCTACCTGACGTTGCGGTCGGCCCCCGGACCGGTCCAGGCCGGACACGGCCGGCGGCCTCAGCCTCCGCAGCCGGTGCTGATGTCGAACTCTGTGATGATCCAGCCGCCGTCCTGCTTCTTCCAGGTCACCGCGGCGAAGTTCGGCTGGAAGTCGCCGCTCGCGTCCTTCGGACAGGCCCCCAGCATCGCGAAGAACTGGTTGGGGTACTCGACCTTGCCGTACATCGTGGGCCCCCACTCCTTCGGCGGCGGACCCGACTGCTGGCTGGCGAAGGAGTCCACCACCCCCTCGCAAGTCGTGCCCTCGGCGTCCTTCCACCGCCTCATCTCCCTGATGAACTTGTCCGCGGCGTCGGGAGTCATCAGTGAGCACACCCGAGGCCCGTCGGCGGCGTAGATGGCCTTCATGACCGCCGCGTACGAGTCTTCCGGGGACTTCGGGATGCCGGTGTCACTGTCGCCGCCAGTCTCGTCCTGGCCACCGCCGCAGGCGGACAGCAGCGCGACGGCGACCAGCGGCAGCGCGACCTTTGCAACGCGAAGACGCAAGAGGGGTTCTCCTTCGTAGTGCTTGACGATGCGGGGACGCAGGCATGCCGGGCGCGCGTCCACCGGCGTGAACCAGGCCCAAGATCATATTGCAATGATCTTGCGGGTTCGCCACCGCGTCACCGTTCGCGCTTCGCCGCTGGCGGCGTCCCGACCTCGCATGTCAGTCATGATCCCGAGACGGACCGCCGTGGCGGTGGCCGTACCATATGGCGGCAGTCGAGCGAGGATGGACGGTTTGGACGGGTTCAAGGTCGAGGTGAACGCGTTGCGTTCCATGGGGACACGGATCGAGGGCATCAGGGGCGACATCAACGCAGCCGAGCAGCGACTCAGGTCGGGAGATCCTGGCGACCTCGGATCTGGCGACCTGGACGACGCCGCCGAGGACTTCGTCGACCGCTGGGGCAGCACGCTCGACAAGATGGCCGCGGGAATGCAGGGCATGCAGAACAGGCTGACGTTGTCCGCCGACCGGTACTCGCAGACCGAACTCGGCAACGCCCAGTACTTCAAGGGCGTGCCCGAGCCTGATCTGGTTCCGAAGGGGAACTGACTCGTGCTCGACCTGTTCAGCTTCGCACCCGAGAACTACCCCGCCCTGGGTTTCGACCCTGCGCCCGGAAGCCCCGAGAACGTCGCGGCCTTCACCGCCGTCCTGACGTACGCCGCTGGCAGGATGCAGGAGGCCAGGGGCGAGATCGACGCGGTGGCTCGTGACGTCGGCGGCTGGGAAGGCCAGGCGGCCGAGGGTTTTCGCCACCGCCTCCACGGATTCCCGAAGAAGCTGGACGAAGCCGCCAACACGATGACCAGTGCCGCCAACCTGCTGCAGCAGTGGAAGCAGGACCTCGTCACGCTGCAGACGAAGGCCCGCGCCTACGAGCAGGACGCCGCAGCGGCCAAGAAGAAGGTGGAGGCGGCCGAGGACGATCCGGCGCTCAGCCTCGTCGGTCAGCTCTTCCACAACGACCTGGACCTCGCCGCCGCCCAGGCCAAGGTCAACGCCGCCACCCGGCGGCTCGAGACAGCACAGGGCGAGTACGACGACATCGTCGCGAGCGCCGAGACCCTGAAGGGGTACCACGAGGAGTTGTCGGCGGAGGTCGCGAGGAAGCTCGGCCGGCTCGCCGAGTCCGCCAGCGATCCTGGGCTGCTCACGGAACTCCTGGACGACCTGAGCGCGCCGTTCGACGCGCTCGGGGACTGGATCACGAACAACGCGAACCGGATCGCCAACCTGGGCGACGTCTTCGGCGACATCGCCATGGGCACCGGCATCCTGTCGCTGCTCATGATCGGCGCCGGCACCCTGCTCTCCGGGACGGTGATCGGCGCCCCGCTGGGCGGGGCGCTCATCATGATCGGCGGCAGCGGTCTGGGTGCCAGCACGATCCTCGGGGTCGGCGCCCTCGTTCTGCACGGCACCGCCTGGCTCGGCGGCGGCGACGTGTCCGCCCAGGACCTGACCTTCGACATCGCCGGAGCCGTCACCATCGGCCTCGGAAGGCTGATGCAGCCGGCCCTCGAGGGACTCGACGACGTCAGTCGCGGCGTGACCGAGGCGTTCTTCGACGGAAGCTGGCAGTCGAGCGCGAACTCGATGCAGCAGGAGGACATCGCCAACCACGTCGACGACTACTGGCAGGACGGCTGGTACGACATCTCGGCCGCCATGGAGCGGGCGTGGAGCCTGGGCGCGGGCGAGGACGACGCCGCACAGCAGGAAAAGGCGGAACAGTTGCAGGAAGCGAAGAAGGCGGTGGCCCACTAGTGCTCCCGCCCACCGAGAAGGCGCCGCCCGCGCTGCCCCGCGTCAGATTCGCCGTGCCCTCCTGGTTCCACGCGGTGCCCATGCACCCCGACCCGGACGAGCGCCGGCAGGCTCTGTTCGAGCTCGCCGCCCGGGTCCTGCCACACGGCGCCCCCGACCAACGTCTGTTGCTGGCCGCACTGTACGACCGGCAGGTCGTCGAGTTGAGCCGCTACCCGCTGCTCTACTACGGGTTCAGCTGCCTGGCGGTGGACGGCAAGGCAAGCGTGTCTTCCCTGTTGGCCGCCCTGGAACCCACGGAGCAGCAGGACGCGAACCTCGCCGTGGAGCAGTTGGCCGCGCGGTTCGAACGCGAGGCGGGCCCGTACCACCGGGTGGAGCGACGTGACCTGCCGTGTGGTCCGGCGGTGGTCGTGCTGGCCGGTTCCAGCACGCCGATCCCCACGCGGCTCGGCGCGCAGCCGGAACCGGCCGTCGTCCCGGTCGCCTACGCCCAGGCGGTCGTGCCCCTGCCCGACGCGCCGTACCTCCTGGTCCTACGCCTCACCACCCCGAGCCTCGCCGACTGGGCGGAGTACTGCCAGACGATGGTCTCGATCCTGCGCAGCATCCGGTTCGAACAGCTCGATCCGGCGCCCTGACCGGCCCGCTTCCCGTGGCCAGGATCGCCGCCACCTGGCAGCCCCTTCACGCCACGCCGGTTCTGCGGTCCCCGTCCGATGAACGCGACCGTCAGCGGTCGGCGGCCGAGCGTACGCTCGCTGCGTCGACGAGGCGCCGGCAACCGTGGTCCTGTGCCGGCGACGCGCAAGGAGCAGGTGAGTTGAACGCCACGTGGCGGGGGTGGGTGGGGCTGGCACCGGGCCGGATCTACTACCGCGGCGAGATCGGTGCGGCAGGGATGCATTCGCACCACGCGGTGCAACTGCTCGTCGCCCGCGACACCGTCCTGGTGCTCCGGGGCGCCGACGGCACCGACCATTCCTGCCGTGCGGCGCTGATTCCGGCGAACACCGCGCACGCCGTCGTCCAGGGTGCGGCGGACGGCCTGCTCGCGTTGATCGACCCGGTGTCCAGTCTCGGCCGGCTGCTCGACCGCGGCGGATCGCGATCCGCTTCGGCCGCGCGGTGGCGGCTGGATCCGCCTCCACCACCCCCGGCCCGCGACGTCTCGTCGGCGGAGGCGATCGACGCCGTGATCCGGTCCGTGCTGAGGGGCGAGATCCCGACCGCGCGCCCGCGGCACGCCGCCGTGGCCGAGGCGGTGAATCTTGTCCCTACCCTGCTGCCCGGCAAGGTGGGGCTCGGCGAGGTGGCGCGAGCCGTGCACCTGTCGCAGAGCAGGCTGTCGCACCTGTTCCGGCAGGAACTGGGGCTGCCGTTCCGTGCCTACGTGCGGTGGGAACGGCTGCGCACGGCCCTGCTGCTGTTGTCGTCGGGCGGGTCCCTGACGCAGGCCGCACACGAGGCCGGCTTCGCCGACTCCTCCCACCTGACCAGGGTGTTCCGGAGCATGTTCGGATTGGCGCCGTCCGAGCTGCTGCGGGGGCTGCGGTGGGAGGGTCAGCAGGTTCGTCCAAGCCCTGGACGCGGTGCCGCGGAATCGTGGGGGTCGTGACAGAGATTCTCATCATCGGTGCGGGCCAGGCCGGTCTCGCCGCAGGGTACGAGTTGCGTCGCGCCGGATTCGACGTCCTTCTGCTGGACGCGGGCACGCGGGTCGGGGACGCGTGGCGGAACCGTTGGGACTCGCTGCGGCTGTTCACCCCGGCGCGGCACAGCGCCCTGCCCGGCCTGCCCTTCCCCGCTCCGCCCGGCCACTATCCCGGCAAGGACGAGGTGGCGGACTACCTGGCGGCCTATGCCGAACACCATGCCCTGCCCGTCGAGCACGGCGCGGCCGTACGGCTGCTGCGCCGGAACTCCGAGGGCGCCTTCGAGGCCGTCACGGCCGACGGAGTCCGCACGGCGCGTGCCGTGGTCGTGGCGACCGGCCCCTTCCAGGTCCCCCGCGTCCCGGCGCTGAGCGATGGCCTGGCCCCGGAACTGGTCCAGTTGCACAGCGTCGCGTACCGGCGCCCCGCCGACCTTCCCGATGGCCCCGTCCTGGTGGTGGGGGGCGGCAACTCCGGCATGCAGATCGCCGCCGAGCTGGCGGCATCGAGGTCCGTCACGTTGTCGCTCGGGACGCGGCAACCGGTCCTTCCGCAGCGCCCCTTCGGCGTCGACATCTTCACCTGGCTGGACGTCCTCGGGGCGGTACGGGCCCCCGCCGAGGGCTGGCTGGGACGGCGGATCCGGGCGCGGGACCCCCTGATCGGGACCGGTCCGCGCGCCCTGCGCCGACGGGGTGTCCGGGTCGTCGGTCGCGTGACCGGCGCGCAGGGCCGAACACTGCGGACGGCCGACGGACAGGAGCTGACGCCTTCCGTCGTGGTCTGGGCGACGGGCTTTCGCGCCGACTTCGGCTGGCTGCGGGTGCCCGGCGCCGTCGACCCGGCCGACGGGCTGCCCGTCCACGTCGACGGCGTGAGCCCGGTGCCCGGCCTGTGTTACGTCGGCCTGCCGTTCCAGCGCAACAGGGGATCCGCGTTGCTCGGCTGGGGTCCGCACCCCGAGCCACCCGGCGGCGGATCGGGTGACGGCCCCACCGCCGCGCCCGCCGAGCCAGCCGCCCGCGCCTGACCCACCTCCGCCAGCGGGCGACGTGGGAGCTACGGCCCGAGCGGGGCTCCACAGCCCTGGAGGCGCCGGGGCCGGGGCGGCCGTCGGGTCCGGCGGGGAGCCGGATCCGCGGCCTGGGTTCCCGGCATGTGGACCGGTGGTAACGGAATCGGGCTCGGTGCCGCCCTGAGAAGGGGCCGGTGTTGCCGATCCGGTTCCTGGCCGGGGTGGGCACCTCCCGAACAGGGTCGCCCAACCCACCCCGGCCACCGTCGCAGGTGGGTCGCACAGTGCCGGGCCCCGCGGACGGGGTGGTCAGTGAGCGTGGGCCTTGGCGGTGAGCACGTGGGTGACCAGGGTGGTGAGAACGTACTTGGTCGACTCCCGGTCCCGCGCGTCACACAGGACGACCGGGACCGAGGGCGGCAGCTCCAGCGCGTCGGAAACCTCTTCCGGCAGATACCTGGGTGCGCCGTCGAAACAGTTCACGGCGACCACGAAGGGTGTGCCGCGCTGTTCGAAGTGGTCGATGACGGGAAACGAGTCGGGCAGCCGGCGGGTGTCTGCCAGGACGACCGCACCCAGCGCGCCGCGCGTCAGCTCGTCCCACATGAACCAGAACCGGTCCTGACCCGGGGTGCCGAACAGGTACAGGGCAAGTCGCGGACTGAGCGTGATCCGCCCGAAGTCCATGGCGACGGTGGTGGTTCGCTTGGCTTCGACGCCCGCGGTCGAATCGACCCCGACCGACCGGTCGCTGAGACTCTCCTCCGTACGGAACGGGCGCACCTCGCTGACCGAGCCGACCAGCGTGGTCTTACCACTGCCGAACCCGCCGGCGATGAGAATCTTCAGCGAGGCCGGCTCCTGCGACGATGCCTGGGTTTCAGAGTCTCTGAAGACCATCGAGCAGTTCCTCCAGAAGATGCACACTGGCGTGCAGTGCGCCGTGGTTCGGCGGGCGAATGGTGATCAGTTCCAACTCGTGGAGATCGGCGAGCAGGACGCGGAGCACGCCCAGGGGCAGGTCGAGATCGGCGCCGACCTCGACCACGGCGGTCGGCCGCGCGCACAACCGCAGGATCGCGAGATGCTCCGGGCCGAGATACTGGCTGCTGGCGGGATGGACGTCGGCGGCGGCGATCACACTGAGCAGATCCAGAGAGATCTTCGCAGCGTGGGTCCTGCCGGAGGTCACGCCGTAGAGTCGCACCAAGGGCCCTGCCTCGTCGTCGAGCCACTCGTTGCCTCCGGACGACCTCCGCCATGCCGCCATCAGAGGTCACCTGGTCTCGTACGCAGCGTTCTCGTACCTCGGAGGGATCGCCATGTGCTCACCCATCCGACGTACCAGCATCGACATCTCGTAGGCGATCAGGCCCGCGTCCGCGTCGGGCTCAGCCACGACGGCCAACCGGGCGCCGGCGCCGGCGGCCGTCACGAACAGGAAGCCACGAGTCAGATCCACCACCGTCCGGCGAACCTCACCGCAGTCGAAGTGGTCGCCCGCCCCGTTGGCGAGACTGTGGAAACCAGCCGCGACGGCACTGAGGTGGTCGGCGTCGTTGCGATCCAGATTTCTGGTACGCGCCACGAGGAGACCGTCACCGGACAGGATGACTGCGTGCCGGACGGCGGGGGCGCGGTCCGCGAAGCTGTCCAGCAGCCAGGCGAGGCCGCCAGCGTCCGCAGCCGTCTCAGTCATTCTGATCACTCTCCCGTGCGGGTGTGGACGACGGCGCACCGAAACTCACGCCGGCGTCATTATCGGTTCTGGATGTTGAGGGGCGCATCCCGTCCCAGCCCAGCTGGATGGCGGACATCAGTGACCGGACCTCCTCGGGGTTCCGGTCGTGCGCAGGTTCGGGCCGTGCGGGCGTGGCCCCCGCGCGGCGGGAACCGGCCCGAGGCTGTGGGGCGGCTGCTGCCTGGCGGGAACGTCGGGGCAGCGCCGGCCGGTCGATGTCGGGAACGACCTCCACCGGATTACGCGGGGCCGGCGGCAAGCTCAGCGCGGGCAGGTCCAGCGCCGGTCTCGCTGGCGTGTCGCCACCGGGCGGCCCGAGCAGCGACCAGGCCGCCGCCGTTTGCGGGCCTGACGTGCCTGCCACCGGCGAGCCGCGATGGCGCGTCGCCTCGGACGGAGCGCGGTTGGTGCCGGCCGCGTCCCGTCGCGGGGGATGCGGGTCGGCTCCGGCGAGCCGCCCGACCGGCACCCGCTCGACAGGGCTGTCGGCGTCGACATCGGCGAGCAGGGCGGGAGGCAGCAACACGATCGCCGTGGTGCCGCCGTAGGGCGAGCCGCGCAGCGAGACGCGGATGCCCTGCCGCGCGGCGAGCTGACCGACGACGAACAGCCCGAGCTGGCTTCCGTCTGTCAGGTCGAACTCCGGCGGATCCGCGAGCTGCGAATTCAGCTCTGCCATCACGGCCTCGCTCATGCTCACACCGGCATCCTCGACCTCGACCACGAAGCCGTTGGCCGCCCGCATGCCGCGCACCTGCACCTGCGTGTCGGCGGGCGAGTACAGCGCGGCGTTCTCGATGAGCTCGGCGAGCAGGTGGATGAGGTCGGCAACCACCGGGCCGACGATGCCCACCGACGGCGGCATGTGAACGGTGACCCGCGGGTAGTCCTCCACCTCGGTAACCGCCGCGCGCACCACGTCCCGCAGCGGCACCGGGCTGCTCCATCCCCGGCCCGGCGCCTCACCGGACAGGATGATCAGGCTTTCGGCGTGCCGGCGCATTCTGGTGGCCAGGTGGTCCAGGGAGAACAACTGGGCAAGCTGATCGGGGTCGTTGCTCTGCCGCTCGATCTGATCCAGCAGCTTGAGCTGGCGGTGCAGCAGCGTCTGGTTCCGTCGTGCCAGATTGACGAACACCCGGGACACGCCCTGTCGGAGCTGCGCCTCGCCGCTGGCTGCCTCGATGGCAACCCGATGGACCCGGTCGAACGAGCCGCTCAGGTCGTCGAGTTCCTTGGTGCGGGGCCGCTCGAAGGCTCGGCCCTCGGCGAACTCGTCGGGGTCGGCGACCGTGCCGGCACGAAGGCGCTGCACCAGTTCCGGCAACCGTACGGTCGCGACGTCATCCATCCGGTTGCGGAGCAGGGTGCCCTCCCTGATCAGGGTCCGGCCGATGCGAATCGACACGCTCACCAGCGCGATGACGCCGAGAAGACCGAATCCCGTGGCGATGGCGGCCCGCAGCAGGACCCAGCGGGCGATCGGCTCGGCGCTGGTGCCCAACATCGTGGCGGTCCTGAGTTCGAAGGCGTGCATCTCGTCGAGCACGGCCTTCGCCGCGGCGTCCCATTCCGCCGCGGTCACCTTGACGCGGGTGCCGGGCCGCGTCTGCGCAACGGTCTCTTCCAGCGTGCGCAGCCGACTCATGGCCTCGCTGCTCGCGATCCTGTTGTACTCCGCCGCGACGTCGGCAGGCAGGTTGGGCAGCGCCGTGGCGTACGAACCGTTGACCGCGCCGATGTTGGTGACCAGGGCGTACCAGTCGTCGCGGGTGAGGGCCCCGGCGGCGATCGCGGCGGACACCCGGGCGTCCACTTCCTCGAGCAGCGCTCGGGAGCGGGTGAGGCGGGACAGTGCCTCACCAGAACTGTGCACCGTTCTGTCGTCGACACCCGTGAGGGAGTTCAGAATACGAATACCGTTGTCGATGGCGGCGTTGTAGTAGGAAAAGACCTGCGTCGGTGCTGCCGTGCCACTGTCAATCGCAGATCGCTGACCGGACAACTGCCCGAGGCGGGCATCCATTTCCTGCGCCAACTGATTGGCGGATCCCTCGCCGATCCTGCCAATCACATCCATCGCGTCGTCGCGGAATTTCTCGGCGGCCTGGTCCGTGACGGCGCGCGCCTTGTCGAGTGCGGATCGGTTCGTGCCACGGTTTGCCAGATACACCACTGACGCTTTGCGTTCGGCGCTCAGCGCAGAATCCAGCGCGTCGGTGGGCACGCCGATCTCCAGATTCCGCTGCTGGCTCTGGCTGGTCGACACGGCACCCGGGACGGTGAGGTACATGCCGAAGGCCCACAGCGGAAGGAGCGTCGCGAACGCCACCACCAGCAGCGACCAGATCTGGAAACGTACCGACCGACGGTGCGGGCGCCGTCTGTCGCCGCCGGGCCGAGGCGTGTCCGACCCGGTGGCGCCCGTCGATGTTCGACGGCGGGCAGATTCATCAGGCAACGGTCCGGGCTCCCGTGGCGGGGAACCCGGGTGACGGCCGCCGCCCGGGTCGGAGACGAAAGATCAACACCGCTAGAGCATAAGGGCCTGTCAAGACCCTGAACAGTGCGACCGAGAGTAGTCGGGGGAGTCGACACCGTCACATCGGTCGTGATGTGGCGCGGCGCGTGTGCGCTACGTGAACCGAGGCGTGCTCGGCGGGATCCGGGCCGGCGCGCGTATTCAAAATGGGTGCACGAAGCGTGGTGGAAGCGTCACGGATTTCGCGAGGTCGCGCCGGTGTTGCCCCGAAGAAGTGTGTCGGCGGTCGGGCGGGAGGGTGAATCAATGTTCTCGTGGCGGCCAATTCCTGTTTCCCCTCGGCGGGTTTCGGGCGGCGTGGTCGAGCGTCTTCCCGCCGAGTGGGGTGAGACTCCTGTCCGCGTTCACGCCGGGCGCCGTGCCGGCCGCTGCCGCTGCGGCGGGTCTCCTGCCGGAGGCCGCCGAACCGATTGACAATCGATAGGTTCCGAGCGATAGTCGATGTATGTTCACCGAGCATCGAGCGGTGGCCCCGCTCCGAGTCTTCCTCGTGTTGCTGTTCGGGATCCTGGTCCTGTTCCAGACCATGTCGCTGCCCGGCCAGTTCGCGCACATGGCCAAGGAGTCCCCGGATCTCGCCTACCTCAGGTGGCCGATGACCGCCATCACGGTGTTCTGGGTGTTGTGCATCCAGGTGGTGATCGTGTCCACCTGGAAGTTGCTCACTCTGGTCAGGAACGACCGCATCTTCAGCGACGCATCCATGGGGTGGGTGAACGCGATCGTGTGGGCGATCGCCGCCGCCTGGGTGGTGCTTCTGGGCGTGTTTCTCTACGTCGGTTTCAGAGCGACAGATCCCGGGCTGCCCCTCCTGCTGTTCCTGATGCTGGTGGGTGTCGCCGTGCTGGGGCTCCTGATGGTGGTGATGCGCGCCCTGCTGCGGCAGGCCACGACGCTGCGCACCGACATGGAAGCGGTGATCTGATGCCCATCGTCGTCCGCATCGACGTCGAACTGGCGAAACGCAAGATGAGCGTCGGTGAGTTCGCCGAGCGCGTCGGGCTCACGCCGGCGAACGTGGCCGTGCTGAAGAACGGTCGTGCCAAGGCCGTCCGTTTCAGCACCCTCGAAGCCATGTGCCGGGTGCTGGACTGCCAGCCCGGTGACCTGCTCGAGTGGGTCGAGGAATGAGACGTCACGGTGCACCGCATGCCACGCACCGAGGGCGAGGCACCCCTCAGCCCCGGCGCGCGGTGCGGATCCCTGCCAGGATGCCCACGAGTGCCGTCGCTGCGGCGGCCTGCGAGACCCCCACGGCCACCACCAGGCTCGCCGCGGAGTGTTCGTACAGTCCCCCCGCGGCAGCGCCACCGGCCAGGGCGCCCGCACCCTGCACGGCGGCGAACACCCCGTACGCCGTGGCTCGCCGCGCAGCGGGCACGAGATCGGCCACGAGAGCCTTGACGGTGGAGTCCTGCACACCCACGGCGGCGCCCCAGACCAGCACCCCGGCCGTCGCCAGCAGTGGGCCTCCGCCGAACGTCAGAGCGGGCACGGCAGCAATCAGCGCGGGAAGCACCACCAGCACCCACGGGCCGGCCCGGTCGTAGATCAGGCCAGTCACCAGCGCGGCCAGCGCACCCGCGCCCATCGCCGCCGCGTACAGCAGCGGCACCGTGGCGGTCGCGACGACGCCGGCGCGTACGAGGTGGAAACCGATCAGCCCGAACGTCACCAGGCCCGCGGTGCACAGCGCCATCGCCGCCGCGAACCAGTGGAAGCGGGCCGGCAGCGACACCCGGCCCGCTGGACGGGCGGGTGGGCGCGGTGCGGCGTCGCCCTGGGGCGCGTCGGCCGGTGCGGGGGCAGCCACCCGGGCCCGCACGACGACCAGCAGCAGCATGGTGACGGCCCCGGGTACGGCAAGTGCGGCCAGTCCCGGCCACAGCGTTCCCGCGGCCAGCGCGACGACTCCGGCGACGAGCAGCGGACCCGCGAAGGCGCCGACCTGGTCCAGTGCCTTGTGCACGCCCAGACCCCGACCCAGTCCCACGCGTGCGGCGGCGTCGGCGAGCAGGGCCGACTTGGCCGGGCTGCGGATCGCCTTGCCCAGCCGTTCGGCGATGATCAGTGCCGCGGCGACGGCCATGCCGGCGCCACCCAGCAACGGGGTGACGGCGAGCAGCGGCACGCAGAGCGCGGTCAACGCGTACCCGAGGATCGTCAACGACCAGTAGCGGCGGGTCCGGTCCGCCAGCGGCCCGGACACCAGACGCAGCAGCAACGCCGCAGCCTCACCGGCCCCGGTGACCAGCCCGACCGCGACCGCCGAGGCGCCCAGCGAGGCCAGCAGCGGCCCGTACACCGACCGGGCGCCCTCGTACACCATGTCCGCGGCGAGGCTGACCACCCCGAACCCGACGACAACCCGCCACGGCGACCACCCGCGCCCGGCCACGTCGGACGTGCCATCGATCCCGCCCCGCGCCAGGCGTCGACTCAACACCCGACCCGCCACTCGACCTCCCCGCACCGTCTGCCCGTCGAGAACCCCGCGTACGACGTCGAAGCCCGCGGCCCGACGCGACCCGCCACGGTGTGGATACCAGTTCGACCCCAGGACCGCGTCACCGGCTCCTCCTCGTCCGGCCGACGCGGTCCGGCCGGACGCGACGTGGCTGCAGCCGGGCCCGACCTGGTCGCAGGCCAACTGCAACCGCCCCCTGTGGGTCACGGACGTGTGGGTCAACCTGGCCGACTGACGGTGCCGCGCGACGCAGCGGAGGCCCGTACACCCTTCCAGGGACTCCGCTGCGCCAACCTCCCGCCGGCGCGCGGATCCCGGTCGAGCCACCGGCCTCCCGACGTCAGGAGAGGCGCTCGATCGTCGCGGGGACCAGGCCGTGGCAGCGGGCCACGTCGGTGACCTGGCGCAGCACCCAGCGCAGCCCGTCACCACCGGCCGGGTCGGACGTCACGTCGATGCTCCACGCGACACCGCCGACCCGGCGGAGCTGCCAGAGGTGGTTCGTGTCGTTGACCCGCAGCCGGCCGGTGCCGACCACGCCAGGCTCCGTCGCGTCCGTGCCCGAGGCGCCGCCGAGCCGCAGTAACGCCGACAGGCGGGCGACCGCGTCGCCGTCGGGTTCACCGGCGAAGAGCACCCGGTGAACCGCCGGGCCGGTGCCCAGCCGCAGCGGTGTACCGGCCCCCAGCGGGACGTCGTCGCCGAAGTGCCGGCGCAGCGCGTCCTCGTCCGGCAACGCCCCGCCGCCGAGCCGGGCGTACGCCGCTTCCGCCCCGGGGCGGTTCACGGCCGTCAACCGGGAGCGCAGGCGCGGGTCCGCGCGGACCGCCCGCACGAACGCGGCCGAACTCCACCAGCCGGCGTCCGCCGCCGTCCAGCAGGCACTGCGCAGCCGTACGGCCGACAGGTCGTCGTCCAGCACGAACTCCTCGACCAACAGCCCCGCCCCCGTCGCGTCATCCCCGCTGGTCGCTTGCAGCAGGTAGTAGTGGAGCAGCGCGGTGTTCGCGGGCGGCGTCGGCGTTACCTGGGTCATCCCGGGACGATACTGCCCGATCGGGCCGCATGGTCGACGGGCTCGTCGAGTCCGTCGATTCCGCCCGGGCCGGCGGTCATCGGGGCATGGCCCGATGGCAGCGGGCCAGTTCCGCGCGCAGGTCGCGTCGCAGCGACCGGTCCAGGTCGGGCTGGGTGAGCGCGTGGGTGAAGTCCCGGGCGGCTTCTTCCCACCGTCCCAGCCGCATCAGCGCCGTGCCTCGGTTGTAGCGGGGGACAGGTGCCGCCGACAGCGCCACCGCCCGGTCCAGGTCGGCCAGGGCGGCGGGCACGTCACCGCGTTCGAACCGGATCGCGGCACGGTTCGTCCACGCCTCGACCAGCTCCGGATCCCCGGCCAGCGCCTGGCTGAGCAGGTGGTCGGCCTCGGCGAGGCTGCCCCGCTCCGAGCGGATCAGCCCCAGGGTGCACAGCAGCGCGGGCTCCTGCGGGGCCAGCGCCAGCCCGGCCCGCGCGTCCGTCTCGGCCTGTGCGAACGCGTCGCGTCGGACGTGCAGGTTGACCAGGGCGATCCGGGCGTCGAGATGCCCGGGGTCGATCGTCAGCACGCGTTCCAGGTCGTCACGCGCCCGCCCGGAACGGCCCCGCTCCTGGTGGAGCATGGCCCGGTTGTAGTACGCCTCCGGCAGGTGCGGTCCCAGACGGATCGCGGTGTCGTAGTCCCTGATCGCGGCCCGTGGCCGCCCCGCCGTCCGGTGCAGGGCGGCCCGGTCCACGTAGTACTCGCAGTTGTCGGGGTCGTGGGCGATCACGGTGTCGAGGTCCGCCAGGGCCTGCGCCGGATCGCCCAGGGCGAGGTGCACCTGCGCCCGGTTGTGGCGTAGCCGGGCCAGGTCCTGTGGGCGCTCGCCGGGGGCGAGCACCTCGGTCAACCGGGCCAGCCCGTCGTCGATCAGCCGTAGCGCGGCGGCGGGATCGCCTTCCCTGCTGTCCAGCAGGGCCAGGCCCTGCTCGTAGAAGACGGTGGACAGCACCCGCTGCCGCGGGTCGTCCAGCCCGGCGGCGAGGTGGAGCGCCTTCTCCAGCCAGTGCCGCGCCTGCGCCGGGTCCTGGTCGGCGGCCGGTAGGTGCCGGGCGTACAGCATGGCGGTGGCGTACGCGGCCGACATGGCGATCTTGGGGTTGTCGGTGGCGGCGCGTGCTTCGTGGTAGAGGCCGAGGGCTTCGGTGGCGCGGTCGAGCGCCGCCAGGGCGGTGGCCAGGCCGGTGGTGAACGCCCACCAGTGCCGCAGGTCGCCGTCGGGGGTCACCGCGGCGCGTCCGCGTCGGGCGGTTCGGGCCGCGTGGTGGTAGAAGCCGCGGGCCAGGCTGTCGCCCAGGGCCGTGCGCATCGCCTCCGGCGTCGGGGTGGCCGGCTCCGGCGGACGGGGGCCACTGTCGTGCAGGTGGAGGCGCACGGGGGACGGCCCGAGTCGGCGGGTCAGCGTCTCCAGCAGCTCGCGGGTGGTTTCGTCGGCGCTTCCGACGTGGGTGAACCGCACCGTGACCGGGCGGCGGAGCCGGTCTGCCCAGGCCGCCACGAACTCGGCCGCGCCGTAGGCCAGGTAGGCGGTGCGTCGGGCGGGATGGAACCGGATCGGCTCCTCCTCGGCGGCCGGTCGTGCCGCGCCGTCCAGCCCGGGGGCGATGGCGTGCAGCTCGACCCTGTGGCGGGACGCCAGGCGGGGGCGGTCGGCGGCGACTCGGCCGAGGAAGGCCCCGACCCCGGCGTACGGCCCGTGGTCGCGGTGGCAGCTGTAGCCGCCCGGCTCGTCGGTCAAGGCCGGGCCGATCGCCGCAGGGGCGGGCGCCCGGGGGCGCCCGCCGGGTCGGCTGCTACCAGCACCACTCGATCCAGAGCCGGCGGGCACCGGACAGCAGCCGCAGCGAGCTCTTGCGGCGGACGGTCATCTTCCTCACGAGGCGCCTCCATTGTGGATCATTACGGGACGGCTCAGAGCCTAATCGAGACCGATATGAATATGAAGAGGGCTCGCGATGGTTGTGGGCTGCGGCAGGCCGCCGGACGGGCCCAAGGCTCGGCCGGAGCACACCAGCCCGCCGGCGGCCGGTGCGATCTCGACGAAGTCGACCTCGGCCCAGCGGTGGAGACGGGTCAGCCGCGGGGTGTCGACGTCCCTCGGCCACGACGGCGTGCACCGGTGCGCGGAGGCTTCCGCGCACCGGTGCAGGCGCCCGGCGGACGAGCCGGCCGGGGGCCGAACGCCCCGGCCGGCGACGGTGGGGTCAGCGCGAACGGGACTCGATGGCCTCGATGATCCGTGGGCGCAGTTCCGCGGCGCGGATGACGGCGTCGACGGAGCCGACCTCGACGGCGCGCTGGATGTTGTGCACGCGGTCGAACTCCGTGGCCACCTCGCCGAGCTTCTCCGCGCGGACCGACGCGCGGAGCTCGTCGAGCTCCGCGGTCAACGCGGCACGGTCGGCGCCGGAGGCGGCCGCGACGCGGGCCTCCAGGTCCCGCACGCGGGGGTCGGCCGCGGTGCGGGCGTTGACGTCACCGGAGAACACCACCGCGGCGGCCGGGGCGCCGCCGAGCACCGAGGCGAACGAGCCCTCCAGCGCGAGGACGGTCATGTTCGGGTTCAGCGCCTTCGAGAACACCACGAACGCCCCGCCGTGGTACCGGGAGATCACGCAGAACACGATGGGCCCGCGGAAGTTCACGATGGCGCGGCCGATCTCGGCGCCGTACTCCAGTTGCAGCTTCCGCATCGACTCCGGCGAGCCGTCGAAGCCCGACAGGTTCGCCAGCACCACCAGCGGCCGGTTGCCGCTGGCCGCGTTGATCGCCCGCGCGGCCTTCTTCGACGACCGGGGGAACAGCGTGCCCGCGGTGTAGGTGTCCGGGCCGTCGGTGGGCGGGAAGCCGCGCCGCGGCACCGCCCGTGACTCGATGCCGACCAGGCACACCGGCATGCCGCCGAGATGCACGTCCTGCACCGCCACGGTCTCCGCGTCGGCCATGCCCGCCCAGCGTTCCAGCACCGGGTGGTCCTGGTCGGAGAGCGCCCGCATCACGGTCCGGATGTCGAACGGCTTCTTGCGGTCCGGGTTGGCCTCGGCCGAGAAGATCTCGCCGACGGTGGTGAAGTCGCTGCCCGCCAGGGCGTGCGGGAAGTCGGAGATGTCGCGGTCGACGGGGTCGGTCGTCTTCGCCCGCCGCGGCCCCGTCTCGCCGGGCGCGACGTACGTGTGGTCGTAGTACGACATCAGCACGTCCCGCGCGGCGGTCAGGTTCGGCGCCCAGTACTGCGCCTGCCCGTTCGGCCCCATCACCCGGTCGTAGCCGCCGATGCCGAAGTTGTCCTCGGCCGACACGCCGCCGGAGAAGTCGAGCGACTGCTTGCCGGTGAGCACCATCGCCGAGTCCGGCGTCATCACCAGGATGCCCCTGGTGTGCATGAGCATCGTCGCCTCGGCGTTCCAGTACGGCTGCGCGCCGACGGTGATGCCCGCGACCACGATGTTGATCTCGCCGCCGTCCTGGGTGAACTCGACGATCCGCTTGAGCGCCGCGGCCACCCAGTCCATGTTCTCCGTGCCGGACTCCATCGAGATCCGGGCACCGGCGGACAGCGCGTACCACTCCAGCGGCACCCGCATCCGCTCGGCCAGGTCCAGCGCGGCGATCACCCGGCGGCACTCCGGCTCCGACAGCGCGCCGAGCGACTTCGTCGGGTCGCCGAGCAGCACGACCCGGGTGACGCCCTGCGGGTGCCGCCGGGTACGCGTCCTGACCACGCCCGCGACGATCGCCGCGGTGTTGCGGCCCTTCGGCCGGTCGACCGGCACCAGCGCGTGGTCGTCGTCGAGGTCGTGCTCGACGAAGTCGCCGAGCAGGCCGGTCAGCTCGTACGGGTACACCGTGTTGCGGCTGCTCGCGCGCAGCACCTTCTGCCGGTAGCCGTCGAGCGGCTCGACCGGCTCGTCCGACGGCTGGCCGACGGTCAGCCTGGTGCCGCCGGTGGCGTCGAAGGAGACCCGCACCGCGATCTTGGTCAGCTCGCCGGTCGTCCGGTGACGCTGCCGCGCGATGAACAGGATCTCCTCCAGCCCGGCGCCCGCGGTCGTCGGCAGCACGCGCCCGGCGATCATCTCCAGCTCCGCGCGGGTGAGGTCGCTCGGCGGCCAGACGTAGACCACGATCCGGTTGGTGTTGAAGCGGTTCTTCGACGGTCGCCGCGACTGCGCACGGCGGATCGAGTCGAGGCAGGTGGCGACGACGTCCTCGGCCGTCGGCAGCGCGACCAGCCTGCCGTCGTGGTCCCGCAGCGCGGTCAGGTCACGCACCTGCGCGAACGCGACCAGGCGGTCGTCCGACGGGTTCTCCTGCGCCACGCACCGGAAGAGGTAGACCTCCTCGTCCGACGACGGCAGCCGGGTGAGGTCGAACTTGCGCAGCCGCTCCAGCTGCATCCGCTGCGCGATGTACGGGTGCAGGCCCCGGATCAGCCGCTCCTCGGTCATCCCGGTGGTCGACGGCCGGAACGTGAAGTGGTGGTGCATCACCGCGCCGCTGCGGCCCGCGACGGTGGTGGTGACCCGGCGGACCCGGCTCGGCAGCGGGTGCGCGCTGACGAACTCGTGCAGCGCCGCCGCCATCGCGTCCGAGTCCTCCGGCTGCTTCTCCCAGGCGAGATAGATGTCGGCGTCGACGGCGTCCTCGCCACCCGCCAGCTCCGCGAGCCCGCGCAGCGCGCTGCCCAGCGCTTCGAATCTCACCGCGGCGGAGACCACGCACGAGCCCGCGCGTTCGGCGACCACGAAGGTGCAGCCCGCGACCTCGCTGGTGCGGACGCTGGTCAGATCCTTGTTGCCGTAGTAGCGGCGGGTCAGCACCTCCAGCATGACCGCGTGGTCCAGGGAGTCGCGGACGAGCCGCTGGCCGAGCAGCCGCACCAGCGGTTCGGTGCTGCGTACCATCTCGCCGACGCGCTCGGCGCGGTCCGGCGCGTCCGGGTGCGCGTCCAGGTGGCGCAGGTGCTTGCGGACGTTCGCGTAGACGCGGGCGCGGTTGCGGCGCAGCAACGGCTGGCCGAACCAGGCGAACACCACGCCGCGCGCGAGGTCGGCGACCACGGGGAAGCGGACCTGCGTCGCGGCCACCAGCCGCTCCAGCGCGAGGCCGGCCGGCTCACGCAGCACCTCGTCCGGCGGCGGCTCCCGCAGCCACGCGCGCAGCAACGTCGCGACGACCGTCGCGTCGGCGGACGCGCGTTGCTGGGCGAGGAAGATGCGGAACACCGCGGCTTCGAGCTCGGGGGAGCGCTCCAGATCGGTGACGCCGTAGTGCCCGAGCGCCCGGGCGAGCTTGGCCTGGAAGGCCTCCGGCAGCCCGGCCCGCTCGACGTCGAGGCTCTGGAGGTAGGTGTGGAAGTGCTCGCGGGCGCTGTGCACGTGCCCTTCGCCGCCGACGTCCTCGCCCGCCGGCCGGTTGCGGCTCAGCTCGGCGAGGTCGGCGAACACGTCGACGAGTTCGAGCTCCTCGGCCAGCGGCCGGTGGCCGTCCTCGGTGGCCGCCCGGCGTGCGGCGAGGTAGTCGTCGAGCGTCCGGCGATCGTCGTGCGGGTCGATGTCGAAGCCCAGCAGCAGGCTGCGCAGGTCCTCCTGGCCGCGCGTGATGCGCTCCCGAGCCGGCACCTCCCCGGGCACGGCGGGCAGGTCCAGCTCGACGGACTCGGCGGCCGGGGTGTCCTCGGCGTCGTCGGTGTCGTCGGCGAGCGGCTCCAGCCGCAGCAGCGGGGCGCCGGTCTCCACCTGGCTGCCCACGGACACGGCGCATTCCCTCAGCCGCGCCCGGAACGGCGCCCGCAGCACCGTCTCCATCTTCATGCTCTCCAGCACCAGCACCGGCGCGCCCGCCTCGACCTCGGCGCCGACCTCGAGCGGCGTGGCGACGACCAGCGCCGGCGCCGGGGAGCGCACCACGCCGCCCTCGTCGCGGCTGACCCGGTGCGTCACCCCGTCCACCTCGACCAGGTGGATCGGCCCGTGCGTGCCGGTGAGCAGGCGGTACCGGGTGCCGTTGACGACGACCTGCCCGGTGTGCCGGTCGAAGCGGTCGAGCTCGACGTCGGCGGTACGGACGTCGTCACCCGCTTCGATGCCGACGCGGAACCGGTGCGCGCCGACCCGCGCGACCCGCACGCGGTAGCCGACGCCCCGCAGCTTGAGGTCCAGTGGTCGGCCACTCTTGTGCTGCACCTGCGGGCGCCCACCGAACGCCGTCGACAGCAGCCGCTGCCGCTCCGCGCGTTCCTCCTCCTCGTACGCCTCGATGGCGGCGGCCGCCAGCGCGACGGCGGAGTGCCGGTGCGAGACGAGCCTGCCCTCGCCGCGGACGCGGTCGATCCAGCCGGTGTCCGCGCTGGCGTCGATCACCTCGGGCTGGTCGAGCAGGTCGAGCACGAAGCTCTTGTTGGTCGCGCCGCCCTCGATGATCACCGTGGTCTGCGCCATCGCCCGCCGCAGCCTGCCGAGCGCCTCGTCGCGGTCGCGGCCGTACGCGATGATCTTGGCGATCATCGAGTCGAAGTCGGCGGGGATGGTGTCGCCCTCGCTGACACCGGTGTCCACCCGGATGCCCGGCCCGGCGGGCAGGTCCAGCCGCGCGATCCGGCCCGGGGAGGGCGCGAAGTCGCGGTCGGGGTCCTCGGCGTTCAGCCGGGCCTCGACGGCGTGCCCGCGCTCCACCGGCGGCTCGCCTTCGAGCCGTCCGCCCGAGGCCACGTGCAGCTGCGCCTTGACCAGGTCGAACCCGGTGGTCGCCTCGGTGATCGGGTGTTCGACCTGCAGGCGGGTGTTGACCTCGAGGAACGCGAACAGCCGGTCGCCGGGGTGGTAGAGGAACTCGACGGTCGCCGCGCCGCGGTAGCCGACCGCGACGGCCAGCCGTTCGGCCGACGCCTTGAGCTCGGCCGTCTGCGCGGGGCTGAGCACCGGCGACGCCGACTCCTCGATGACCTTCTGGTTGCGCCGCTGCACCGAGCAGTCGCGGACGCCGAGCGCCCACGCCGTGCCCTGCCCGTCCGCGATCACCTGCACCTCGACGTGCCGGGCGCCGGTGACCAGGCGCTCCAGGAACACGACGCCGCTGCCGAACGCCCGCGCGGCCTCCTGGCTGGTGCGCTCGTAGGCGTCGGCGAGTTCGGCCTCGTTCGTGATCACGCGGATGCCGCGCCCGCCGCCGCCCGCGGTCGCCTTCAGCATCAGCGGGTAGCCGATCTCGGCCGCCGCCGCCAGGGCCGCGTCCAGGGTCTCGACCGCGCCGCGGCTCCACGGCGCGACCGGCACGCCGACCTCCTCGGCGATCAGCTTCGCGCCGATCTTGTCGCCGAGCTTGCGCATGGCGTCCGCGCTCGGGCCGACGAAGGTGACGCCGACCTTCTCGCACAGCTCCGCGAACGCCGGGTCCTCCGCGACGAAGCCCCAGCCGACCCAGGCGGCGTCGGCCCCGGTCTCCACCAGCGCGCGCTCCAGCGCCTTCAGGTCGAGGTACGGGCGCGCGGACGCGGGACCGAGGTCGTAGGACAGGTCCGCCTCGCGGACGAAGGTGGCCGTACGGTCGACGTCGGTGTGGAGGGCGACGGTCTCGATCCGGGCGCCGGTCTCCGCGGCCAGGTCCCGTACGGCGTGGATGAGCCGCATGGCGGCCTCTCCACGGTTGACGATGGCGACACGACTGAACACCCGACCGAGCCTTCCTGTAGACCAACGATGTACGCCCCGTGACACGGCAGCCCCCGGCAGTGTTCACCCTTCCGCCGGCACTTGAGAACCCCTGTTTCGCTCGACATCCGCCGGCCGGCAGTGCCATGTTGCAGACAGCGCGCTACGCGCCCCCAACACCGTAGGGCAGAGGCTCGAACTCCGGCGGGGCGGGCACGGCCCGCTGTGACATGACGAAGGCATTCGCCCCGGCGACGGTCGGCTCCCGCTATCGCC
Source organism: Micromonospora sp. NPDC048040 (assembly GCF_055587185.1). NCBI lineage: Bacteria > Bacillati > Actinomycetota > Actinomycetes > Micromonosporales > Micromonosporaceae > Micromonospora > Micromonospora sp. NPDC048040. The sequence continues at coordinate 174,413 of NZ_JBVJGT010000007.1, forward strand.
GTCGGGCGATCGCCCGGCCGTCACACCGTGACGCTCGTCTCGCTGGGTTGCGTCGAGGCCTCAGCTGTCGAATCAACGGACCAGGTGTTCACCCGGAGCATGGCACGCGGCGCCCCTGCCGGACCGCTCAGCCCCGGTCCGGATGCCCCGTCGGCGGCCCCCCGGCCCCCTCCGAGCGCGGCAGGTGGGTGCAGTGCGCGACGGTGGCGTCGTCAGGGACCCGAGCATCGGCGCCTTCGGAGGTGCGGGCCTCGGCCTGCCGGACGCGGCGAATGATCTCGGCCGGCCCGTACGCGCCGAGCAGGCCCAGTACGCCGGGCCAGTCGGTCAGGCCGTACGGGCTGACGATGCGGCTGGCGCCATTGCTGAGCAGCGCGACGCTGCCCAGGTCATGAAGCGGGCGGCTGCCGGTCACCGCCTCCTCCGCCGCGTGCGGGTCGTCCTTGGCGATCCAGTAGCCGCCCGGCTGGTTCCGGCGGGCGCGCAGTGCCTCGACGCAGGAGTCCCGGATGCGGTCGTACTCCGGTGTTCCTCGGGGAACGCCGTCCAGGGGCGCCGAGCAGGTGCGCCTGGCGGTGACCTCGCGCTCGTCGGTGATGACCTGCGGGCCACCGCGGACCTGGTCGAGGAGGAGGAAGGAGTCCGCGAGCAGGAGATGGTCCAGGCGGCCCCGGTGGGCGCGGACGATCACCACGGTCGCCTGCGGGCTGCTGGGGTTCGTGATGTCGCAGGTGCCGCGGTGATCGGCGGCTGTCTCGCCGATCGCGGTGGCGAGGATCGCCGCGAGGTCTCGCCCGTCGTCACGCGACAGCAGGCCGAGCAGCGCGCCGCCGAGACGGTGCGTGTACCAGGCGACACCGTGGGAACAGATCGACTCGGTTCCCGGGATGCCGGCGCCGTCCAGCAGCACAGCGGCGCCGGGAACGGCGCCGACGAAGTCCTCGTTCGGCCGGCCGGCCCTGCCGGCGCTGGTCGCCATGCTGACGTGCACTGATGGCCTCCCACGTCAGCCAGTCGTCACCGCGAGCAGGTCGAGGACCTGGGCGGGCCGGTGGGCCACCGCCGGGACGTCCCCCGACGCCGAGGAGGTGCCGCACCAGCGGGCGTGCACCGCCAGTGCTCCCGCCGCCTCCGCGCACGCGAGGTCCACCGCCGCGTCGCCGACGTACGCGGTCTCGGCGACGTCGACGCCCAGGCGGCGGCAGGCCAGCCACAGCCCGTCCGGTGCGGGCTTCGGCGCGGGGACCTCGTCACCACAGACCACGACCGGGAACAGCCGGTCGAGTCCCGTGCGGGCCAGCACGAGGGTCGTGCTCCGCCGTGGGGCGGCGGTGAAGATGCCGAGCCGGCAGCCGGCCCGGCGGAGGTCGTCGGCCAGGTCGAGCACGCCGGGGAACGGTCGTACGTCCGCGAGCACCGCCTCGAAATGGCGGTGGAAGCACTCGATGTCGGGGGCGGTGACGGGCCGTTGCAGGAAATGGGCCAGCACCACCGGCGTGGCTCCGATGTGCCAGGTGGAGACGACCGTGGCCGGCGAGACGTCCGGCCCGCCGAGGGCGCGGATCGTGTCGGCGTACACGGTGGGAGCGATCGTCATCGTGTCGACCAGGGTGCCGTCGAGGTCGAACACGACCGCGGCCGGGCCGACGCGGGGCGGCCGGTTCACGTACGGTTCCGGCGGGTGCGGTTTCACCGGCCGCCTCTCAGCCGTCCGTGGACCCGGGCCGCCACCTCGACCCCGTCCCGCCCGACCTCGCGGTCACCACTACCGACGCGCACGCGCACCACCACGCCCGCACCGTACGCGGCCGGCCGCCTGCCGTCGACAACCAGCCCCCTGCCTCGTGGCGAACGGCACCAGGGCCGCGACCAGACCAACGGGGTACGGCGCCGGCGCGGTGACCCACCGGCAGCGGCAGTCGCGGCGCGTCTCGGCATCGCCCCGGCCTCGGCGCGGAGGCCACCGAGCTGGTGGAACGCTCCATCCGGGCCGGGGATGCTGGTGCGGCGTGCCGGGTGAGGTGCCGCCCTCACCCGAGGGTGAGGGCGTAGAAGGCGCTGGAGTCCAGCCCGTCGAGCAGCAGCAGGTGGTTGAGCTCGTCGTCGAAGAACCCGCCGATCGGGGCGGCGGACCGCCCCATGGCCGTCGCGGCGAGCAGCAGGTTCTGGGCGAGGTGGCCGGTCTCGATGGCGCAGAACCGGTACCCGCGCAGCCCGTACCGGGCCCTGGCCCGGCGCAGCTCCGCGACCACGAACAGCCAGAGCGGCACCGCCTCGACGTCGAGCCCGCCGGAGGCGAAAGCGGCGTCGGGCTCGCCGGTCCGGGCGGAGCCGGCGGGCGCGAACTGCGGCGCGATCCGGGCCAGCCGGTCGGCGCCCGGATCCGGCGTCAGCCGCCGGAGGGCGTGCCGCTGCGGCAGGTACTCGTAGAGTGCGGCCGGCACCGACGTCACCCGGCGGGGCAGCACCATCAGCCGGGTGGTCACCAGGGCGCCCGGGCTCGGGTACGCCAGGCGTCGCTGCTCGCTGCCCGGCGGCGCGGTGTCGCCGGCCGCGTAGCGCAGCAGCCGGCCCAGGTCCGCCACGTCCATCTGCTCCCGGCCGACGTCGTAGCGGGTGCGCCGGTCCAGCAGCGCCCGGGCGAGCGTGGTGTCGCCGAGCACGCCCGGCGTCGGCTCGGGCAGCGCCAACAGCCCGGTGCCGGGCGGGTCGGCCGGTCCAGGGCGGGCCGGTGCCGGTTCGACCGTACGGGGACGCTGGCTCGGCCACAGTGGACGGACGAACTTCGACCGCTCGTGGTACTCCCGGTCCGGGGCGTCGATCCCGTCGGCGTGGAAGTCCGGTGGCCCGGCCGGTGCGGTGTACGCCGACGATGCCAGCCAGGCCAGGTGGCACTCGGCCGGGATGCTCAGGCCGAGGCGGTTGTGCAGCATGTGCAGCTGCGACGCGAGGATGCCGGGGACCGTTCCGTGCAGCCGGCCCTGCCCCTCGAGCGTCCGCAGCCGCTCGACGTAGGCGGCGACCTCGTCCGCCCAGTAGTTCACCGTGGTGCCGGCGCCCTTGCGCTGCGTGACGATGTCGGCGATGAGTCGCCGCCGGGCCGGGTAGGCGGACGCGTCGGCGTGGAAGTCGCGGTGCGCCGCGACCAGGGCCAGGCCGAGGTCCTGACCGTCGGCCTCCGGCACCAGCGTCCACGCGTTGGCGTAGCCGCGCAGGAACCGGACCGCCTCGTGCGCGGCGAGGCCGCTGGCGGCGAGGAACCCGAACAACAGGTCCACGGTGGTCGACCGGCGGCGGGCAGGTGGCGCGGCGAGCAGAGCCGCGGCGACCCGACTGGACGCGGCGAACAGCTCTTCGGCCGCCCCGATCGCCTCCGGGCCGCCGTACCGGTCGACCTCCGCCCGGTACGGCTGTTCGCGTACGGTGCCGTGCGGCTGCCAGCCGAGATCGGGACCGACGCCGTCCCCGTGCCCCCCGGGGGCCGGGCCGGTGGAGTCGACATCGCGCACGCCGAACCGGGCGTACCAGTCGGCCGGGCGCAGCTCCCGGGCCGGTGGTGCCAGCGCGGCCACCGCTTCGACCAGCCCGTCGCGCATTCGCCGTACCGTCTCCGGCGTGGCGTCGGCGACCCGCCAGCGCAGGTGCGGGCCACCCTCCCAGTACCGGACGAAGAACCAGGAGGAGATCTCGCCCCGGGCGAGCAGGCCCGACGCGGTCGGCACGATGTGCTCCCGCAGCACCGTCTCGGTCTGTTCGGAGCCGCCGTGCAGATGGACGTGCAGCGCGGACCAGCGACCCATGCTCGGCACTCCTTCAGGGGAACGGGTGGGGCAGGATCCGGTGGTCGGGGGCGGCGAGCCGGGCCTGCCGCAGGCGGGGCAGGTCCACCCGCCGGTTGAGGTGCCCGAAGGTCATCGGCAGCGCCCCGGGCGCGAGAACCTTCACGGCGGCCAGGCCGAGGCGCCGTTCGGCCGCCCCGGTCTGGTCCACCACCAGCGGTGGCGCCCCGGCGGCGGCCATCGCGTCGACCACCCGGCGCAGCACCTCGGTCAGGTCGGGGTGCAGCCACCGGTCGCGCCAGCCGGCGAAGTGCTCGTCGAACGGGCAGGCCGGGCCGGCGGCAGCCGCCCGCAGCGCGAAGTCGAACCGGGGTATGGCCTGCGGAAGCAGGTGCAGGGCGGCGTGGTCCGCCAGCTCCCGCACCAGCTCCGGTTCGTCGAGCATGGCGAGCAGCCGGTCCCGGGGCGGGCGGGCCGTCCTCGGTGCGACCGCCACGTTGACGCCGACCTCCAGGACCGCCGCCGCGGCGGCCCGGCGGGGATCCGGATGCGCCCCGGCCGCGGTGAACGTCGCGCCCCGGTCGGCCCGGTGCGGCTCGTCGGTGACCGCGAGCGCCCAGACAGCCGGTATCCCGATGTCGCTGGTGATGTCGAGCAGGTGCAACGTGTAGCCCTCGGCCGCGATCCGGTCGGCGAGGTGCCGGGTCAACGGATCGGCGTCGGGCGGGAGCGCCAGGACCGGCGGCGTCCGCCCGGCGTACCAGGTGAGCAGGAAGGCGTCCCGCTCGATCGTCTCCAGGCAGGCGTAGAGGAGCGCCTCCTCCAGGCAGCCACCGACGGCGCCGCCGCTGGAGCACTCGTAGAGGAACCGGGCGGCCCCGGGCCGGTCCACCCCGTAGTAGGCGGCGTGCTCGGGCACGAGGACCGACCGGTCACCGGTCAGGTCGTACGCCCACACCCAGGACGTGACCGTGTCCGGCGTGTACGGGGTCAGCCGGTACTCGGGGTGGCCGACCGCGGCCGGCTCCGGCAGGCCCAGCCGGACCGGGTCCACGGCATCGGCGGCGAGTTCCCGGTAGCTGCCCAGGGTGGTCGTCCGGCGTGCCCCCGGGCAGCGGCCGGCCTCCCGTTCGACCGCCTCCAGCAACGCCAGCACCTGCGCGGTCGGGTGGTCGGCCGCCCGACCGAACCCGCCGAGCCGGCCGGTGCGGCCGGGTACCGGCAACTCGGCCGCCGCGAGCGCCAGCGGACCCTGCCGGTCGGTATGGACGTGCGTCACCGGCCCGTACCGGAAATCGACCAGCTCGGCGCGGAGCGTGGCCAGGTCCGGCAGGTCGGGGCGGGTCCGGAAACGGTCCGGTACGGCTTGACGGCGCGGCCGTAGGGCGATCACGGCGGTGCCGGCCGCGTCGGGGGGCAACGCCCCGCACGCCGGACAGTCCGGCACCGCCCGGAGCAGGTGCCGGGTGACCGAGCCGTCGCCGACGGCCAGCACGCTGACCGTGCGGGGGTCGGCGTCGTCGGCGAGCTGCCCGGCGACCAACTCCCCGATGAGCCCTCGCCAGTACGGCGGCAGCGGCAGCGGCCGGCCGTCGGCGAGCAGCGTGTCCGCGCTGCCGGCGCCGAGGACGGCCTGATGCCGGGTGTCCGCGCACCGCAGGCACGCTCCCGTACCGGGGCTGCTCAACGGGCCGATCTCGATCGCCGTCCCGCGCGCCCGCACCGCCAGGTACGCCCTGCCGGTCGCGTGGGCGGTCCGCTGCTCGGCCAGGTGTCGGGCCACCGGCCAGTCCGGGGCGGCGCCGACCAGCACCGGCTGGCCCGCTCGTCGCCGTCCGGCGGACGCGACCGCCGCGACCGCCCTGACCAGGGCGTCGTCGTCCCCGGCCACCCGCACCAGGCCCCCGTCCGTGTCGCCCGGGCCGGACGTCCCGGTGTCACCGGGCGGATGGGTGCCGGTCGCCCCGGCCTGCGGTCCGACGCGCTCCGCCGGTGGCCGGCGCTGTTGCCCGGCCGGGTCGGTCGGCACGCCGAGGCGCTGGACGGCCGCACCGCGCAGCAGCAGCGCCGTACCGTCGGCCAGCCCGCTCACCGCGCGTACGACCTCGTGTGTCACCAGGAACGGCAGCAGCGGACGGGCCGGCGTCGATGGTGCCGGAGCCTCGTCCACCCCCTCGTCGGGCCAGCTTGCGGCGGTGTCGTCGGCACGACCCAGCGGCCCGATCAGCGCGCCGTCCGGGCGGATCGTCACCGGCAGCACGTCGGGCCGGACGACGTCGGGTCGCCGCGGTGACGCCGACGTCGGCGGACGAGCGGGCGGCCCCGTACGTTCGACGGGGCTTACCGTGCCCACCCGCACCACCAGGTCCGCGGCCGCGCTGTCCCCGGTGCACAACCCGGAGGCGGTCAGCGCGGCGCGTACGGCCGGCACCAGCGCACCGTCGCCGGTGACCGCGACGGTGGTCCGCGACACCGCGCCCAGCGCGTCGGCCGGATCCCCGGCGAGCCCGGCCAGGTAGGCCGCCAACGGATGACCGACCAGCGGCACCCGGACGTCGACCAGAACGTCGTGGTCGGCGAGAAGGTCGAGCAGCCAGCGCACCGCCCCGGCGGTCCGGCCGGACAACCCGACGGTGGCGGCCTCCGGGTCGAGGCCCCGGCGGACCAGCGGCTCCAGCCGCCGCCACAGCTCGCCGACGACCGGCGGGCAGGCCACCACCGAACTGGACCGCCAGCCGCTGACGAACAGCCCACCCTCGACCGGCCGGACCAGGCTGCCCGGCCGCAGGGTCACCTCGCCCACGTCGCCCCCACGCGGCGTCACTCGGTGCGGGCCGCGAGGGCGCTCTGCCACGGCACACCGTGGATCTCCTGGGTCGCCTCGGCGAGCAGGTGAGCGCCGAGATACCGCTCCAGCGGCGCGACGTCACAGAGCGCCAGCAGTTGGTAGAGCATGTTCGTGCAGAACCGGTAGACCTGGAACTCCCGGCTCGCGGCGATCCGCTGGAAGCCCGACGCCTCCAGCGCCCGGTGGTAGGCGCTCGCCCCACGGCGGCTGAGGTCCCAGCGGACAGCGGTGGCCTCGTCGAACGAGGTCGACCGGCGACGGAACTCGGCGGAGAGCATCCCGCTGAGCGCACCCGCGTCGTACGCCCGCTCGGCGATCCGCCACGACGCCGCGCTCCAGGCCCGCCACGCCGCCGCCACCGGCTCGGCGGTGTCCGGCGTGGACGCCTGCCGGACCAGGTCGTGGTACCGCCCGCCCGCCCGCTCGGCGAAGGCCGCGAAGCGCGGGCGCAGGACGGGACCCCGCTCGCCGAAGAGGAAGTCCTCCAGGTGGGACAGGAAGGTGTGGTAGCCGGACAGCAGCCGACCCGGCCAGGTGTCCGCGTGCGCGGCCATCGCGGTGACCACGACGCCCACCCGGGCGGCAGGGGCGTCCCCGACGAGGGCGAGCTGGTCCAGCGACACCCGCACCGGGGCCAGCCCCGCGGCGAGGACGTCGGCACGGCACTCGACCGCGCCCGGCGTACCGAGCAGGGCGGCGAGACCGCTCTGGTCGCCCTCGGTCACCAGCACCGTGTTGTCCGGGTGGATCGGGTCGTACGGTGGCGGCACGAGCTCGGCCCGGCCGGCCGCCTCGGACCGGCGCCGCAACAGGTCCTCGTCGAGGCCGGCCCGGGACGGCGCCGTCGCCAGGTAGGCGCGCAACCGCTCGGCGGCCTCGGCGGCCTCGGCGGCCCGCAGCGCCGCCGGGCCGCGCAGCCGCAGGCGTACGTGCGGGCCGTGCAGCCAGTGCCGTTCCAGGTGGACGGCCAGCCCGGCGTCGCGCAGCCGCGTGGCGCCGGGCAGGACGGCGTCGCGCAGCAGCGGTGACTTGGCCTCGTCGTGGTAGTGGCACACGACGTCGGTGGTCGGCGTCAGCTCGGTCACGGTGGTGTTCGGCTCGGTCATGGTTCGGCTCGGTTCGGCTCGGTGCGGGTGCGGGGTCCTGGTGCGGGCGGAGCGGAGGCGCCCGCCCCGGGGCGTCGACGTGCCGGCGATCCGCGCGGTGCCCGGTCAGTCACCGGAGGCCGCCGGCAGGTAGGTCTCGAGGACCAGCTCCGTGACCCGGTGCGGGCGCCCGTGGCCGGCGGGGCGGGGACGCGCCTCCTCGATCACCAGGGGACCGGTGATCCGGGCGAGCCATCGGGGCACGCAGCGCAGGTGCAGCGGGCTGGCCAGGTCGACGAACTGCGGCTTCGGCCGGGTGACCGCCTCCCGGAGCCCGGCCACCGTGGGGGGCGTCGGCGACGGGGCGGACGGGGACCCGGTCGCCGGGGACGGCCCGGTGCCGGGCCGACCAGGCGCGTGCCCGGCGGACCGGCTGCCCTGGCGGAGGAAGACCTGGTCGGGCAGGTCCCAGGCGGCTCGCAGCCCGGCGGCGGCGGCGACCGGTGAGCCGGTCGACGGCGAGCCGAGTCCGCGAAGGCGCTCCTCGGCCCCACCGTCGAACCGCCAGCTGCGGCGGGCGACGACGAACCGGCCACAGCGGAGCCTGCTGCGGACCACCGCCTGCCCGCCCGGGCCGGACACCGTCCGCGTCGCGGCCAGGTGGCTGAGCCCGACCTCGCCGCTACCCAGGTCGCCGAGCAGGGCGGCGACCCGGGCCGGCAGCGCCGGTGGAGCGAGGAAGCCGAGGTACAGCACGTCGAGCAGGTCACCGGTGGCCGGGTCGAACAGCCGGACCTGGTCGCTGGCCAGGTCGTGCACCAGCTCGATCGCGGTGAGGTCGAGGCCGCCCAGCCGTGGGTCGTCGCCGACGTCCTCGCCGAGCAGCAGCGGGTGCAGGTTGGCGTTGAAACCGTGTACCGGTCGGAACTGGGCCACCCGGCCGGGCAGTACGCGGCGCAGCTGGGCGGCGACGGCCTCCCGCATCCCGGTGTCCCCGAAGAGGCCGAGGAAGCGGCTGGTGAACCGCCCCCATCCGCCGTAGATGTGGTTGAGGTGGACCGATCCGTCGGCGTCGGGTTGGCAGAAGAAGGCGTACGACGCCGGCCGGGTCCGCAACCAGCGGGGCAGCGCCGCGACCGCCTCGGCGACCAGTTCGGCACCGATGACGGTCTCCGCGCCGTCATCCCCGCCGTCGGCCAGTACCGCCCGGGTCACCTCCTGGCGCAGCGCGGCCAGCGCGGCCAGCTCGGGCACCCGCGCGATCGGGCCGCCGGCCAGGGCCCCGTCGGGGGTCACCGTCGGCAGGTCGCCGAAGCCGGCGCCGACCTCGGCGAAGAACTCGCCGAGGTCGGCGCAGCGGCCCCCGGAGCCGTACCGTTCGACGAACCGGTGCCGCAGCAGCCGGCGCAGCACCTGGTCCGTGTCGAACATCAACGCGAGCCCGGTCAGCGCGGTCAGGTCGGCGGTGTCCGCCGGCCGCCGGGTCAGCCGTACCGGCCCGGGCAGCACGACGTCCTCGGTGGCCGGGGCCAGTGGCGGCGCGGTGGCGCCGAGCGAGTGCAGGGCGTCGCGCCAGCCCGCGCTGATCCGGCGTACCAGCGGGCCGCGTCGTGCCGCCTCGACGTCGGCCAGGGACCGGATGTCCTGGTCGAGGCGCCGCACCCGGTCGGCGACGGCGGGGTCACCGGTGTCGGCGAGCCAGTCGGCGATCGCCGCGAGCGCCGCCGGGTCGTGTTCGGTGGTCGGCGGCACCGGAATCAGCAGCCGTTCCGTGCAGAGCTGATCGACGAGTCGGCGGGCGAGCCGCTCGGCCGCCGCGGCGTCCGTGGCGGGGTGCGCGGGGCGTCGGCTGAGGGCCGCGACGAGTTCCTCCGGCGGGTACCCGCCGGGTGCGGCGCGGAGCACCCGGATGATCGCGGCCAGCGCGGGCCGCAGCGGCATCAGTACCCGCTCCTCCCGGATCACCGGCGCACCGTCGGCGTCGGCCGTCGGGTGCTCGCGGTAGAACACCACGTGTTCGCCGAGCACGCGGGTCCCGGGCGCCAGCCGGTGCGGGGTGCGTGGCGCCTGCCCCGGGCGGCCGTTGCCGGCCAGGAAGAGGCTGGCGACCAGGCCGGCCGGTGGACGGGTTACCGCCGTCGGCACTCCGGCCGCCGACAGATCCAGGCCCGCCACGGGTTCCGGGCCGGCCGCCCGGTCACGCCCGGGCCGAGACCGTGGCCCGGGGGGCGGGGGTCCGAGGGCGCTGTCGTCCGGCCAGGAGCCCCAGCCGACGATGGTGAACCAGGAGAGCGGGCTGGTCCGCGTGGACGTCCGCAACGCGTACCGGAGCACGGTGGGCTCCGACTTGCGACCGCGGGCGTCCGGTACGCCGCCGCGCGCCGCCGTGCGGTGTACCGCTGCCAGCAGTTCCGGGCTGGTCAGCGCCACCGCCTGGCCGAACGGGTCGCTGCCGCAGAGGGCGGCGAGCGCGACGCGTTCCTCGGCCAGTGCCGCCTCCGACCCGGCGTCGATGGCGCCGGTCAGCCGGTCGATCTCGGCCCGAACCCGCAACCAGCGCCCCAACGCGGGCAGGCGTGCGGCAAGGTCGCCGAGCCGGGCACGGACGTCGCCGGCCGGAGACCGGCCGTTGTGGACGTCGCGGCGCAGGGGCAGCAGGACCGACTGGCGGTACGCCCTCGAGGACCGGCCGCCGAGCCGGTACAGCTCGTCGGCGAGGTCGGGGCCGAGGGAGTGGCACTCGACCAGTCGATCGACGAGGCGGTCCTGGAGGCGGCGCAGCCGCCGTCCGGCCGGCCCGGACGCCGGCTGGTCGACCCCTGTCAGGCGGATCAGCACGTACGGGGCGACCTCGACCTCCGGCGCGACCCGGCCGCCGGGTACCGACGACGCCGGTGGAGCGGAGTTCTGACGGGTGATGGACACGCTCTCCCCTGTGGACTGTCATCGACACCGGCCGGTCGAACCGGTGGGGACGGTCGCGCCGACGGTGTCGGCGACCCGGCCCCGCCGGTCGGCAACCGATCCGGTACGACTACAGAGGAAGCTGGGCGGCGCAGGAGGAGTAGCCCAGCCACTCCCAGACGACGGAGGTGCTCGCCGAGGCGCCGGTCTCCGGCAGGGCCACCGCGTCGCGGACGGCGTGCACCTCCAACAGGTCGGACACCTCCAGGTCGGCCAGGTTGAGGTCTTCGAGGTCGGCCAGCGTGGCCGCCATGTCCGGCATGGTCACTCCATTCTCCGAAGGCGTTGCTCCCGAAGCGGTGCGCTCGGGGAGCAACACGGACAGTGGGAGTGACGCTAGTCGTTTCCGACCGCGCGTTGCCCGTCCGACCGCCCAGTGACCGGTGGCCGTCCGACGGATGTCGAATGTGGACGCGGTGGCCGTATGGTCCCGCGCTCCGGTGTGCGGTCCCGTTGTGGTGGACGCCGGCACCCAGCGCCTCCCGAAATCCTGCAGCCCAGCCGCGGTGCGGCGAGCCCGGCCGGCGGGACTGTCCGCGTCGCCGGAATGCCGCCGGAACCGGGGTCGCGGACCCGGGTCGTTGCGACACGTGCCGATTGGCCAGAGATGTCGCGGGCGGCTCTGGTCAGCAAAAATCCACTTGACTCATATATAGCGATCGATGGCTCGGGTGCGGTACTGCTGTTCATTGACAACAGGAACACCTAGCAAACGGAGGCGTGCCATGCTGACAACTCGTCGTGCCCTCGCGGCGGCCGGCGCAGCGCTGCTGCTGGTGGCGGCTGTGCTGATCGTCGTGGTGGGGAACCACCGCACCGCCGAATCGGAGCGGGCGACGCTGGCGGCAGCGGCGGCCGGCCCGGCCGCGCCGGCGCCGTCGGACGAGCGCCTCCGTGAGGTCCTGCTGCCCAAGGCCGACCACCCCGCGGGTACCGAGCTCGTGGAGATGTCGTTGGCCGACGCGGGCAAGTTGTTCGAACCCGACCCCGACGTCACCGTCTCGCCGGTGGCCTGCCTGGGCTCCCTGCAACTGGCGATCGGCGAGCAGAGTCGGGCCGCCGGCGGCTGGATCCAGGTCGGCAGCCGGCGCGACGTGGACAAGGGCACCACGGGCAGGTTCACCGCGACCGTCGAGGAACTGCCCGAGGGGCTGGATCTCGCCCGGCTCCGCGAGGCCGCGGGCACCTGCACGTCCGGCAGCATGACCTGGCGGTCGCTGAAGGTCGGCGCCAGGATCACCCTGGCCGAGGTGTCCGTGCCGGCCCTGGACGGCGCCGCGACGTACGGGCTGCAGTCGACCATCACGTTCACCGGCCTGACGCAGCAGCAGTTCGACCAGCTCGTCGCGGACAGTTGCTCGATCGAGGCGGCGTCGGCCGTCGTGGCGGTCGGCTGGACCTGCGACGAGGGCGCGGGAACCGTGGCGGTCAACCAGCCCGCCGGGGACTTCACTGTGCGGCAGTACCAGCTCTACGTGGCCCGCGGAAGCCACTACCTGGAGATCTGCGAACCGGACCTGGCCACGGCGATCTCGATGTCGGAGACGCTGTACGGCCGGTTGCGCTCAATCGTCAAGTGACATCCGATCGACTACCTGGGTGCGTAGACCGGCGGCTCGTCCCCGGTCGGGGACGAGCCGCGAGGTCCGCCTCGCCGGCCCCGGCCGGGTCGAGGCCGGGGTCGACCGGGTCGATGCGCAGGAGGGCGTCGAGCAGGTCCAGGACGGTCATGGCTGGTCCGCCAGCCGGAGTACGGCGTTGGCGAGGACGTCGGTGCCGTTGCCGCAGGCGGTGGGGGTGGAGTACTCGCGGGGCGTATGGCTGATGCCGCCGCGTTCCGTAGATCTCCAGGAGGTCCGACTGATCGACCTCAGCGGCCGACGTCGAAGGAAGCCACTCTCTCGGCGAGCCAGCTCACGTCGGCGCCGCTCGCAACCTCGACCGGCTCGGATGCGCGGCAGAAGACCCGCCCTCCCGCGGCCACGCCGTCGAGCCGCATCGAACTGTTGCTCACCCGCAGCCAGGTGCCCTCGCGCATGGCGAGTACCGGGACGTCGTTCTCCTCGAGGAACTGTGTGAGCCGCTCCTCCCGGGTCTCACCCTGGTGCGTCGAGGCCGGGTCCGGGTCGAGGTAGTGGGGGTTGATCTGGAAGGGCACGAGGCCGAAGGTCTCGAAGGACGGCGGTTGGACGATCGGCATGTCGTTCGTCGTACGCAGGCTCGGCGTCGCGACGTTGGTGCCGGCACTCGACCCGATGTAGGGCATGCCCTCGGACACCCGGGTGCGCACGACGCTGATCAGGTCGAGCTTGTGGATCGCCTTGACGAGACGGAAGGTGTTGCCGCCGCCGACGAAGACCGCCTCGGCGGTGGCGACGAGGTCGCGTGGCGTGCCCTCGTGCGCTCCCCGGACGGTGATGCCGAGTGGCTCCATGGCCCGACGGACCGTGTCGGTGTAGCCGTCGTGGTCTGCCAGTGCGAAGGGGACGAACACGATGGAGCGCCGGCCGTCGAGTGCCTGGAGGATCGCGTCGCGCGCATGCTCCAGATAGGCCCGGCCCGGGGCCGTCGAGTTGGACAGGAGCAGGAGGTTCTGGTGGCCCTGGGTCATGGTTGTCTCCTCGATGCGGCCGGTCCGGATCGTCGGCGCGGCGTTCAGTGGGATCGGACCGTCGTGGTCTGCCGGGCAGCGGCGGCCGAGTTCGCCCGGTTGTCGAGCAGCGCGGACAGTTGCTCCGCGGCGGCCTGTAGTGCGGGCAGGTGGTCCCGGATGTCGTCCGGACGCGCCGGATACTTGCTCTCGCCGAGGCTGAGCGAGCCGACGGGCCGCCCTCTGAGCATGATGGGAACGGCGAGCGCCCTGGTGGCGTAGTCGTATTCGCCCTCCGAGTAGGCGTAGCCCTGCGCAACGGTCTCGACGAAGAGCCGTTCGACCTCGTGCTCGCCGACCTTCGTCAGCTCCGTGAAGGTCGCGAAGACGCGACCGGAGATGAGGGCGCGTCGTTCGTTGCTGTCGAGGAAGGCGAAGTAGCCGCGGGAGGTGGCTCCCGCGTTGGCCGGGTACAACTCGCCGACGAGCGGATGACTGCGCAGCGGTTCGCCGCCGTTGACGGCGGCGACGCAACGGACGTGAAGCCCGTCCGGGACGGCGAAGATGGCGGTGCGATCGGTCTGGAAGGCGAGCGGCTCGACCACCCGCTGGGCCAGGGCGGCCAGCCCTCCCGTGCGCTCCCAGACGGCGGCCATCCGCCACATCGTCGGCCCGAGGCTGTAGCGCCGGGTCACCGGATCGGCGTTGAGGAAGCCGCGCGCGGCGAGCGCGGCAAGGATCCGCTGTGCGGTCGACTTGTCGATGGCGAAGGCTTCGGCAAGCTCCATGACGCCCCAGTCGCGACGCCGCTCGGTGAACGACAGAAGGACCTCCAGGGCGCGGTCCACGGTCTGGAGCGGCGAGCGGGGGCGGGCGCCGTTGTCTGACATGGGTCCTCCGGGATGGGTGGGACGTGTGTGAACCTACCGCACTCCGATCCGCTTCGAGATGCCCTCTCATATACAGAGAAGGTATTGCGCAGGGGTGCGGGGCGGACGAATCCTGGGTGGCGCCGAGACCAGGTCAGACCCAACAAAGCGCAGATTGGAGGTGGCCGTGAACCACGTGGTGCGACGAGTCCTCGCGATGATCCCGGCGCTCCTCGGTGTCGTGCTCTGCATCTTCCTTCTCACGCGCGTCCTGCCCGGTGACCCGGCCCGGACGCTCGCCGGGGAGCAGGCTGACCCGGCGACCGTCGAGAAGATCCGTGCCGAGATGGGCCTCGACCAGCCACTGGTCGCCCAGTTCGTCTCCTACGTGCGCGGCCTCTTCGCCGGAGACTTCGGCTTCGCCTGGCACACCGGGCAGCCCGTCCTCACGGACTTCGCCTCCCGGCTGCCGGCGACGGTCGAGCTCGCCATCGTGGCGATCCTCATCTCGCTGCTCGTGGGGGTCCCGATCGGTGTCATCAGCGCGACGCGCCGCGACCGGCCCGTCGACCACGCCAGCCGCATCTTTTCGCTGGTCGGGGCGTCGATGCCGCTCTTCTGGCTCGCCCTCATCGTGATCTTCGTCTTCTACAACAAGCTCGGGTGGGAGCCGGCCCCGCTGGGCCGCATCGCCCAGGACGTGAACCCGCCGACGTCGATCACGGGGCTCTACGTCCTCGACTCACTCCTGACCGGTGACCTTGTCGCGCTCAAGTCGTCGCTGGCCCACATCATCTGGCCGGCCATGTGCCTCGCGACCGGGAGCACGGCGATCATCGCCCGGATGACCCGGTCCGAGATGCTCGAGGTGATCAACCAGGACTACGTCCGCACCGCTCGCTCCAAGGGCCTGCCGCCGGTCAAGGTCATCCTCAAGCACGCGCTGAAGAACGCCGCCCCCGTCATCGTGACCGTCGTCGGCCTCCAGTTCGGCCAACTCCTCGGTGGCGCGGTCATCACCGAGACGGTCTTCAGCTGGCCCGGCATCGGGGCCTACGTCGTCCAGTCCGTGCTCGCGACCGACTATGCGCCGGTCCAGGCCTTCACCCTGCTCGCCGCGGTCATCTACCTGACGGTCAACCTCTGCGTCGATCTGTTCAACGGCCGCCTGGACCCGAGGATCGAGAATGCCTGACACCACCGTGTCCGCCACCGCGAAGGGCCGCAGGGTCGCGTCGTCCGACCGGGCGGGGTCGAGGCCCACGACCGCTTGGCGCCTCCTGGTCCGCAACCGCCTGGCGATGGTCGGTCTCGTCTTCATCGCGATCTGGACCATCGGCGCTCTCGTGGCCGACCTGCTGCCGTACTCGCCCACCGAGACCGGAGCCGGGGGGCTTCTCGAACCCCCCTCCGGCGCACACCTCTTCGGCACGGACAACTTCGGCCGCGACATCCTCGCCCGGGTTCTCGCCGGCGGGCGCATCTCGCTCTGGACCGGGCTCATCGCCGTCGGGATCTCGCTTCTCGTCGGTGTGCCGATCGGTGCCATCTCCGGCTTCGTCGGCGGCGCGGTGAGCGCGGTGCTCATGCGGGTGATGGATGTGCTCCTCGCCTTCCCGTCGCTCGTGCTGGCCATGGCGATCGCCGCCGCCCTCGGCCCGGGCCTGGCGAGCGCGATGGTCGCCGTGGGCGTCGTCGGCATCCCCGAGTTCGCCCGCATCGTCTACAGCCAGACCCGCTCGCTCCGTGAGCGTGACTTCGTCGAGGCGGGGCGCGCCCTGGGTCTGCGTGACCGGACGATCCTCATCCGGCACATCGTCCCGAACACCGTCGCCCCGATCCTCGTCCGAGCGACCCTCGGCATGGGTTACGCGATCCTCACGGCCGCCTCGCTCAGCTTCATCGGCCTCGGCGCGCAGCCGCCGACGCCGGAATGGGGCGTCATGATCTCGGACGGCCGTGGCTACATCATCAGCGGCGAGTGGTGGATGACCGTCTTCCCCGGTATCGCCATCGCCACCTCGATTCTCGGCTTCAACCTGATCGGCGACGGCCTTCGCGACGTCCTCGACCCACGCCTGCGGACGAGCCGATGACCCGGCGCGGACCTGCCACGGACGCCAGCCATCCGCCCACCCCAACCCCCACCCTGACCTGAAGGAGAACAGCGTGAAGCGCAGCGCCACCCTGGCCGCCGCGGTCGCCGTCATCTTCGTCGCAGCCGGCTGTGGAGCCAACGCCAACCAGGGCGACTCCTCGCGGGCCGATGGGACCGCCAAGGACACCCTCGTCGCCGCCTACTCCGAAGGCGGCAAGACCCTCAACCCCGCCGAGGCCAACGACGTCACCTCCGACACGTTCGTCGTGGCCGCCTACGACCAACTGGTCACGTACGACCGCACGACGGTCGACGGCAAGCCGACCGCCAAGACGGACACGATCGTGCCGATGCTGGCCGAGTCGTGGAAGGTGAGCACCGACTCGAAGAGCTACACCTTCACCATGCGGCCGGGCGTGACGTTCGAGGACGGCTCGGCGCTCGACTCCGACGACGTCGTCAAGACGTTCGACTTCGTCAAGAAGTCGAGTTCGGCGAGCTTCCTGTACGGCATGGCCGGCATCGACACCGTGACCGCGGTCGACTCGCAGACGGTGAAGATCGACCTCAAGGCGCCGAACCACCTCTTCCTCCAGATCCTGCCGATGTACTCGTTCTCGATCATCAACATCGACAAGGTCAACGCCGAGGGCGGCAGCAAGTGGCTCGACACGCACACCGCGGGCTCCGGCCCCTACCGGCTGACGAAGTGGGACCCGGCGACCGAGGCCGTGCTCGAGCGTAACGACACCTACTGGGGCGAGAAGCCGGCCCTGCGCAAGATCAACACGAAGTTCATCGGCGAGGCGAGCAACCGCGTGCAGCTCCTCACCAAGGGCGAGGTCGACATCGCGCTCGAGGTGCCGGCGAAGGACGTCGACACGCTGTCGAAGCAGTCCGGCGTCGCCATCGACTCCCGGGCCAGCAACAAGATCCTCTTCTTCGGGATGAACAACGCCGTCAAGCCGTTCGACAACCCGAAGGTCCGTCAGGCCGTCTCGTACGCGATCCCGTACGACAAGCTCATCAGCGACGTCATGAAGGGCCAGGCGTCGCCCATGCGCTCGTCCGTGGCCAGCTCGACCCCGGGCTTCACCGACGCCGGCTTTGTCTACTCGTACGACCTCGACAAGGCGAAGGCGCTCCTCGCGGAGGCCGGCTACCCCAACGGCTTCAGCTTCGACTTCACCCTCGGCAGCGGCTTCGAGGACTGGTCGGACGACGCCGTGCTCATCCAGGCCGAGCTGGCGAAGATCGGCGTGACGATGAACATCAACAAGATGGCGCGCCCGCAGTTCCTCGAGGCGCTCGCCACGAAGAAGGTGCAGGCCTACATCAGCCGCTGGACCTCCTTCGTCAACGACCCGGGCTACCACCTCGGCCTCCTGCTGACGAGCGACGGCACGAGCAACTACGTCAACTTCAACAGCCCCGAGGTCGACAACCTCTGGAAGCAGGCCTCGACCGAGACGGACCAGAACGTCCGGAACGATCTGTACGGCAAGGCGCAGGAGATCATCAACACCCAGGCGCCGTGGGCGTACCTGTACGAGTACAACATCGTCGTCGCGCAGCGGGCGGGCGTGCAGGGGTACACGTCGTACCCCGACGGGATCATCCGCTTCTTCCAGCTGAGCAACAAGGGCTGACGCCGAGGAGAGACGTGCCGCCGGGCCCGCCGCCATCCCGACGCGCCCGGCGGCCGCCTCCTCCGCACCACCGCGAATTCGACTCCCCGCAGGCGAACACGACACCTGGAGCCCGACTTGACCACGACATCCCCCGCCTGGGAGACCCGGGTCCTCGACGAGATCGAGCGCACTCAAGACGAACTGCTGACGCTCGCCGGAGACCTCATCCGGATCCCGAGCGAGAACCCTCCGGGGGACTGCACGGACGTCGGCACCTTCATCGCCGACCACCTGCGCGCCCACGGCCTCGACCCCGAGGTCCACGACGCGGGCGATGGTCGCCTCAGCATCGTCGTCCACCGTGCCGCTAGCAACGCCGCGGTGGACGGCGATCCCACGACGGCGCGCCACCTGGTGCTCGCCGGCCACACCGACGTCGTCCCCGTCGGTGACCTCAACCGCTGGACGTTTCCCCCCTTCGCGGGTGACATCGTCGACGGTTACCTCCGCGGTCGCGGGGCGAGCGACATGAAGGCCGGTCTCGCCGGCGTCATCCACACGCTCGTCGTCCTCCACCGCCTCGGCGTCCCGCTCGCCGGGAAGCTGTCGCTCGCGGCGGTCCCCGACGAGGAGCAGGGCGGCTCGCGCGGGGCGGACTGGCTCCTCGACCAGGGCGTCCTCGACGGCGCGACCGGCGCGATCATCGCCGAGCCCGCCGAACGCACGCACCCGACGATCGGCCAGAAGGGCAGCAACTGGTTCCGTATGGCGATCGACGGCAAGCCGGGGCACGGCAGCCTCCAGCCGTTGCACGGCGTCAGCGCGAATCTCCTCGCGGCCAGGGCCGTCATCGCGCTGCAGCAGCTCTGGGACATGAAGCCGTCGGCGCCCGAGGACGTGCAGGACCTCATCGAGAGGTCCAAGACGTTCGCCGAGGAGCGCGAGGGCTACGGCCCCGGCATCGGTGCCGTCTTCGAGCGCGTCACCGTCAACATCGGCACGATCCACGGCGGCACCTCCTCCAACGTCGTCGCGGACCGGTGCGTCGTCGACGTCGACACCCGCGTGCCGATCGGGTTGTCGCGGGCCGAGGTCCTCGCCCGGGTCGACGAGCTGCTCGCCGAGGCGGGCATCGAGGCGACGATCGAGCCGATCGGCTTCCGCAGCGAGCCGAACTGGACGCTGCCGAGCGACCCCGTCGTCGCCGAACTCGTCGCGGCCCTACGCGAACTGACCGGGGACCCCACCGCGGCGGGTGTGCTCCAGTGGGCGTCCTCCGACGCCCGCACCTTCCGTAGCCACGGCATCCCGGTGCTCCAGTACGGGCCGGCAGAGCTGGCCACCATCCACGGCTTCGACGAGAGGGCACCCGTCGCCGACGTCGTCCTCGCCGCGAAGACCTACGCCCTGACCACCCTCCGGTACCTCGGCGTCGCCGAGACCGCTGTCGAAAGCGAATGATCGTGCTGTCCCACGTCCTCACGGCCCTCGACCTCCTCGACCGTCCCGACGCGTCGGGCAAGCTCGTCGCCGAGCACCTGCGCACCCTCGGCGACGACGCCTGCTCGATCACCGTCGAGACGGTGGCGGGCGAGCGCGGCTCGACCGACTTCCTCCGCGTCACCGTCCCGGGCAGCCGCGGCAGGACCGTCGGCGGCGACGCCCCGACGCTCGGTGTCGTCGGGCGCCTCGGCGGCCTCGGCGCCCGCCCGGAACTCATCGGCTACGTGTCCGACGGTGACGGGGCCACCGCCGCCGTCGCCGCGGCCGCCAAGCTCCTCGCGATGCACGCCCGCGGCGACATCCTGCCCGGCGACGTGGTCATCTCGACGCACATCTGCCCCGACGCGCCGACCCGCCCACACGACCCCGTGCCCTTCATGGACTCGCCCGTCGACATCACCGCGATGAACGAGCACGAGGTCACCTCGGAGATGGACGCCGTCCTGTCCATCGACACCACGAAGGGCAACCGCCTCATCAACCACCGCGGCATCGCGATCTCCCCGACGGTCCGCGCCGGCTACATCCTCCCCGCGAGCGCCGACCTCGTCAGCGTCCTGGAGACCGTGTCGGGGGAGCCAGCCGTCGTCTTTCCGCTGTCGACGCAGGACATCACGCCGTACGGCAACGGCCTGCACCACCTCAACTCGATCCTCCAGCCGGCCGTCGCGACGGCCGCGCCCGTCGTCGGTGTCGCCATCACCACGGTGACGCCCGTCGCCGGCTGCGCGACCGGCGCGAGCCACGAGGTCGACATCGCACTGGCCGCGCGCTTCGCCGTCGAGGTCGCCAAGGGCTTCACCGCGGGTGCGGTGTCCTTCCACGACGAGGCCCAGGCGGCGCTCCTCGAGAGCCTCTACGGCCCGGCCACCCACCTGCAGACGAGCGGGAAGACCCCCGCGCACGCCTGAGCGGGCGCGCGGGACCGAGCCCAGCGGCATACGGAACAAGGAGCACGGACATGGCTGAGACCCTGCTGTCGATCGAGAACCTGTCGATCCGGATCGACACGTCGCGCGGCCCGATCCACCCGGTCCGGGGCCTCGACCTGACCATCGCGCGCGGCGAGATGGTCGGGCTGGTCGGCGAGTCGGGGTCGGGCAAGAGCGTCACCGCCATGTCGATCACGGGACTGCTGCCGGCGCGGCAGGCGCACGTCACCGGCGGGCACATCCGCTTCGACGGGCGCGACCTCGCCGCGCTGTCGGACCGGCAGATGCGCAGGATCCGCGGCAAGGACATCGCGACGATCTTCCAGGAGCCGATGACCGCGCTCAACCCGGTCTTCACGATCCGTGACCAGCTCACCGAACCGTTGCGCCAGCACATGCGCCTCGGCCGACGGCAGGCGGCGGACCGAGCGGGCCAACTGCTCGACATGGTGGGGATCCGCAACACCGCCCGCGTCCTCGCCGGGTACCCGCACGAGTTGTCCGGTGGAATGCGCCAGCGAGTCATGATCGCCATGGCCATGGCGTGTGAGCCGAAGCTGCTCATCGCCGACGAGCCGACGACCGCGCTCGACGTCACGACCCAGTTGCAGATCCTCGACCTCATCATGGACCTGCAGGAGCAGCACGGGACGGCGGTCCTGCTCATCACGCACGACCTCGGCGTCGTCGCCCAGACCTGCCAGCGGGTCGCCGTGATGTACGGCGGTGAACTACAGGAGACGGCGCCGACGGAGCAGCTTTTCGCCGCGCCGCAGGCCGACTACACGAAGCGGCTGCTCAGCTTCATCCCCTCCGCCAACGAGCAGGTCATCGAGGCGGTCGAGGCGCTCGCCGAGGAAAGCGCGGCGCCCGACGGCTCGGGGCCGGTTCGTGGCGAGGCAGGCACGGACGCCTCCACGGCATCCGACGACGACGCTCCGGTGCTGCTCGAGGTCACCGACCTGACGAAGATCTTCACCGGGCGACGCCGCCGTCTGGGACGTACGGCCGATGCCGTCAAAGCCGTCGACGGCGTGTCCTTCCGGGTCCGCCGTGGCCGCACGCTCGCCATCGTGGGCGAGTCCGGTTCGGGCAAGTCGACGACCGGTCGGGCCCTGCTGCGCCTGCACGAGCCGACGTCGGGGGCGGTGACCTTCAACGGGGCCGACCTCCTCGCGGCGAGTGACGACGAGTTGCGTCGCCTCCGCTCCGAGATGCAGATCGTCTTCCAGGACACGTACGCCTCGCTCGACCCGCGGTGGACGATCCACCGGGCCCTCGCCGAGCCGCTGCGGTTGCACACGGACCTTGACGACGCGGCGATCCGCGCCCGCATCGTCGACGTCCTCGAGACGGTCGGCCTGCGGGAGGAGGACATCGACCGCTTCCCGCACGAGTTCTCCGGGGGTCAGCGCCAGCGGATCGGCATCGCACGGGCCCTCATCCTCAACCCGAGCCTCGTCGTCTGCGACGAGCCCGTGTCGGCACTCGACGTGTCGGTTCAGGCCCAGGTGCTCGACCTCATGAAGCGGTTGCAGCGAGACCTCGGGCTCACGTACGTCTTCATCTCGCACGATCTGTCCGTCGTCGAGATGATGGCCGACGAGATCGTCGTCATGAGCCAGGGCCGCGTCGTCGAGCAGGGCAGTGTCGAGCAGATCTTCACGGCGCCCCAGCACCCCTACACCAAGGCGCTCCTCGCTGCGATCCCGATCGCCGACCCCACCGCGCGGGTCGACCGGGCCGTGCGGCGCCGCATCGTCGAGCGTGGCATCGCGGCTGCCGACCTGCCCGAGAAGGAGGTGGCGTGACGCACGAACCGGCTGGGGGCGGGGCGCGCAGCGCGAGGCCGACGCTCGGTCTCGTCACGATCGGCCAGGCCCCCCGCGTCGACCTGATCCCCGATGTCGAGGCTGCCCTCTCCGGCGTCGACTGGGTCGAACACGGCGCGTTGGACCTTCTCGACGCGGAAGGCATCGCCCGGCTCGAACCACGCGGCGGAGAACGTACCCTTGTTTCTCGCCTGCGGGACGGTTCGCGCGTCCGCCTCGGCGCGACGAGCATCGCCGCGGTGCTCGACGGCGCTCTCCGGCGTTGCGTAGCCGATCACTGCGGGGCCGTCCTCGTGCTGTGCACCGGCCGCGTCGAGCACGGTCCGGCGTCGGTGCCGGTGCTCCACGCGGAGGACCTCGCCCACGACCTCATGGTGCGGCTCGTCGGTGAGGGGCGGTTGGGTGTCCTGTGCCCCGTGCCGGAGCAGTTGCCGGACATCCGGCAGCGGTGGGAGGGGCGCCTGGGCCGCCCGGTCGTCGCGGCAGCGGTGGACCCCTACACGGCTGGCCTCGACGAGGTGGCGGCCGCCGGACGAAGGGTCACCGCGGGCGGAGCCGACGTGGTCTTTCTCGACTGCATCGGCTACACGGGGGAGCAGCGGGACGTGCTCGCCGCCGAGGGCATCCGAGCCGAGACCGCCCGCCACCTCGCGGTGACGGGCGCGGTGGGTCAGCTGTCGTCGCACGCTGACCAGGAGCGTTCGCCGGGTTGGTGACCCGACAGGGGCGGCCGGGGAGCCCTCCTCCGAATGCGGTGAGGTCGGGCAGACCCGTCAGATCCGTGAACGATCGAGGTTGATCCACAGTCGGTTCCGGCCCACGCCGCCGGCATTCGGTCTGCGATTGGCGCTCACCGAGCGACTGCGAACGACCAACTGCCTGCCCGGGTGCTGATCTGCTTCGTGACGTTGCCGTGGATCAGTCGCGCCTGGCGCCACCTGGATTCGGTTTCGCGCGCGCCGGCGCAGTGCGGGCCGGAAGGTCCGGCAGTCGGCCTCGGAACCGCACCCGCAGGGCGCGGTCGACCAGGAGCACGCCCCGGCCGGGCCGCGCCTCGGCCACTCGGCTGAGTCCGGGAGTCCATCGCGGGGTCACTCCACAGGATGCAGCTCGACCAGGCCATTGTCATTGGGCGGTCATTGGTCTACCGTCCAGGACCAATAACCGCCCAATGTTCGAGGTGATCATGTACGAGCCCGCCGACATCAGCGATGTCGTCGTCGACGAGACCCGGCCGGTACCCGCGTACTACCAGGTCTACGAGGCGTTGCGGCAGCGGCTCGGCGGCTCCGACCTCCCCCCGGGCAGCCGGCTGCCCACAGAACGGGCCATGGCCGAGCAGTTGGGCGTGAGCCGGGCCACGGTCCGCGAGGCGCTGACCCGCCTCGAACGCGACGGGCTCGTCAACCGGCGGCAGGGCGACGGCACGTACGTGGCCGAACCCCGGGTCGAGCACGACATGCGGTTCCTGCACGGGTTCTCCGCCGAGCTGGCCCGGCGCGGGCACCGAGTCCGCTCGAAGGTCCTCGCCATGGGCACCGTCCGTCCCTCCGCCCGGCTCTGCGAGGTTCTCCGGGTCGCCGACGGCCCGGACACGGCGATCGAACTGCGCCGGGTCCGTTCCCTCGACGGCAGCCCGGTGTCGCTGGAGACGGTGTGGCTCTCCGCCGACCGGTGCGCCCCCCTGCTCGGCGTCGACCTGAACGACCGGTCGCTCTACGACTCGCTGCGTGCCTTCGGCATCCAGCCGGTACGCGGGCACGAGCAGCTCACCGCCACCGTCCTCGACGACTTCGAGGCGACCTGCCTCGACCAGCGGGTCGGCGCCCCCGCCTTCCTGGTCGAACGGGTCACCTACGACGCCGCCGATCGCGCGGTCGAGTACGTCAAGAGCGTCCTGCGCGCCGATCGGTTCACCATCCGCACCGACCTCGACCTCGAGGCGGCCCGTTCTCCCCTCACACCCCCCACCACCGAAAGCTGACCGGAGGTTCCCCCATGAGCGAGCGCAGCGAGCGAAACATCAAGCACGGTCCGGACGAGCCTCGTGACGGTTTCCGAGCGCAGAAGGAAACCGGCACGAGCAACGCCGAGGCTCGGCGGGTCGAACGCCGTCGCGGTGCCGCGCGCTTCTTCACCCCCCGCCGGATCGCCCGCATCGCCATCCTCGTCGCGCTCAGCGCCGTCGGCGCGTTCATCAAGCTGCCCAGCCCGACCGGCACGGTGGCGCTCGACTCCGCGCCCGCCTTCCTCGCCGCCGCCGCGTTCAGCCCGCTCGAAGGGTCCATCGTCGGGGCGCTCGGGCACCTGCTCTCCGCCCTGACCACCGGTTTCCCGCTCGGCCTCCCCGTCCACCTGCTGGTCGCGGCCGAGATGGCCGTCTTCGTGGCGATCTTCGGCCTGCTGGCCCGCCGGGTGAACATCTGGCTCGCGATCGTCGTCGGCATCGTGCTCAACGGGGTCGGCGGCGCCGCCATCATGATCCCGATCGGCGGCGTCGGACTCTTCGCCGCGCTCGTGCTGCCGCTCACCGTCGGGTCGGCGATCAACATCCTGGTCGCTGCCGCCGCGACCCGGGCCCTGCGCTCCGCCGGCCTCGCAGAGGAGGAGACCAGATGACCGGCGCGGTACGCGGCGTCCGGCGAATCCGCGACCTCACCGTACTCGACCTCACCGACAGCTGCCTGGTCGTCGCCTGCGACTCCGTGGGCGGCATCGGCCCGAAGCCGCACGACACGGTGGCCGTACCGGCGTCGACCACCGCGCACTTCGCCACCCGCGTGCCGTTGCTGGAGGTGCTCTGCGCCGGAGCCACCCCGACCCTCGTGGTCAACACGCTCTGCGTGGAGGCCGACCCGCAGGGCCGGGAGATGATCGCCGCGGTCGTCGCGCTCGCCGCCGAGGTCGGCCTCGACGCCGACCGGGTCACCGGTACGACCGAGGACAACGTCCCCACCGTCGCCACCGGCATCGGGGTAACCGTCCTCGGCGAGGCGGCTCACGGGGCGCTGCGCCCCGGAGCCTCCCGCTCGGGGGACGTGGTGGTCTGCCTGGGTCTGCCCCGCTCGGCGCCCCGGGACCGGGTCGTCCCCGGCCACCCCGACCTGGTCGGCCTCGCCGACCTGCGGGCCCTGCTCGACAGCGGCGTCGTCCACGACGCGCTCCCGGTGGGCTCCAAGGGCCTGGCCTGGGAGGTGCCGCAGCTCGCGGCCAGCGCCGGGCTCACCGTCGACTGGCGGACCGACCATCCCGTACCGGTCGACCGCTCCGCCGGCCCGTCGGCCTGCGTCCTGGTGAGCTGCCGCCCGACCGACCTGACCACGGTCCGTGCCGCCTTCCCCGATCCGCTGCCGGTGAGCGTGGTCGCCGAGCTGACCGAGGAGGCACCATGACCACCCGAGGACTGACCCGAGCCGCCGGCGGCGAGTCGCGGGGCACCGACGACCCGGACGCCGTACTGCGCGCCGACGGCGTCGGCTTCCGGTACCGGTCGGCCACCGAGCGTCAGCTCACCGACGTCTCCTTCCAGATCCGGCGCGGCGAGCGGGTCGCCGTCATGGGCGCCACCGGGGCCGGGAAGACCACCTTGTTGATGATGTTCAACGGGCTCATCCCGCACCACCACGACGGTGAGATGCACGGGTACCTGACCGCGGTCGGCCTGGACACCGTCGAACACGACGTGGTCGACCTGGTCCGGCACGTCGGCCTGGTCATGCAGGACCCGGAGTCGCAGATCACCGGCCGGCTCGCGCTGGACGACGCGGCGGTCGGCCCGGCGAACCTCGGGCTGCCCCGCACCGAGGTGCTCGACCGGGCCCGCCGGGCCCTCGATGCGGTCGGCCTCGGCGAGCTGGCCGACCGGGACACCGGGCAGATGTCCGGTGGACAGCAGCAGCGGCTGGCCATCGCCGGCATCCTGGCCATGGCTCCGGAGATCCTCGTGCTCGACGAGCCGACCAGCGAACTGGACCCGGCCGGTACGGCCCAGGTGTTCGCGGTGGTGGAGCAGGCCGCCGCCGACCGGGACCGGACGGTGGTCCTGGTCGAGCACGAGCCGGAACTCGTGGCGCAGTGGGCCGACCGGCTGATCGTCCTGCACGACGGTGCCCTCGTACACGACGGCCCACCGGCGGACTTCTTCGCCGCCGCGGAGCGGGCCGAGGCGGTGGGACTGCGACCACCGCAGGTGACCACCGTCTGCCACGCGCTCCAGCGGGCCGGCCGGCTGCCCGCCGACCGGACGGCGGTGACCCTGGACGAGGCGGTCGCCGTGCTCCAGGACCGGCTGCCGGCCACCGCCCGGGCACGCACCAGCGCCCGAGCCCCGCAGCCGTCGGGCGCGGCGGACGCGGCCGTCGTGATCGAGGCGACCGGCCTCGGCCACCGCTACCCCTCCGGGGTCCAGGCCCTCTCCGACGTGGACGTCCGGGTCCGGGAGGGCGAGTTCGTCGCCCTGCTCGGCCGTAACGGCGCCGGGAAGACAACCTTCGCCCGGCACCTCAACGGCCTGCTCCGTCCCACTGCCGGGCAGTTGCGGGTGTACGGCCGCCCCACCGGCGACCGCTCGGTCAGCGACCTGGCCACCGACGTCGGGTACGTCTTCCAGAATCCGGACCACCAGATCTTCGCCCCGACCGTCCGCGACGAGGTCGCGTTCGGGCTGCGCAACGTGGGCTGGGCGGACGACCGGATCGAGGAGAAGGTACGCGAGGTGCTCGACCTGGTGGGCATGCGCGCCCACCTCGACCACCACCCGTTCCGGCTCGGCAAGGGGCAGCGGCAGCGGCTGGCGGTGGCCAGCGTCCTGGCCCTGGAACCCCGGATCCTCATAGTCGACGAGCCGACCACCGGCCAGGACTGGCGCGGCGCGCGGGCGATCATGGACCTGGTCCGCGAGTTGAACCGGGCCGGCCGGACCATTCTGATGGTCACTCACGACATGCCCCTGGTCGCCGAGTACGCACATCGGGCGCTGGTGTTCGATGCCGGGCGGCTCCGCGCCGACCTCCCGGTGGCCGACCTCTTCGCCGACGAGGAGCTGCTCGCCGGGACCCAGCTCGTCGCACCCCAGGTGACCCGCCTGGCCCGGCGGCTCGGGCTGCCCCCGGTCACCACCGTGGAAGCGTTCGTCGAACTGTGGGAGGAAGCCTGATGTTCCTCGAGTACCGGCCCGGCACGAGCTTCCTCCACCGGATGGACGTCCGCACCAAGCTCCTCGTCTTCGTGGTCGCGGTGGTGTTGACCTTCCAGTTCGCCCACCCGCTGCCCAACGCGCTGCTGGCCGTCGGCTCGCTGCTGCTCCTGCCCGCGCTTGGCGTGCCGGGGCGGCAGGTGGGCAAGCTGCTGGCGCCCCTGGCCCCGGTCGTCGTCCTGATTCTGCTCTTCGCGGCGCTGAGTCGGGGCCCCGGTGACTTCGACTCGTCCTCCTCCGCCCGGGTGCTGGTGCACCTCTGGTTCGGTGACGGCCTGCCGCTGACCGTCGGCGGCCTGGCCCACGGCGCCAATCTGGGCCTGCGGATCCTCACCATGGTGTGCCTGACCGCCGCGCTGATCGTCAGTACGCCGGTGGAGCACTTCGTCGCCCTGATGCGCATGGCGCGGCTGCCGTTTCCGGTGGTCTTCATCGTGATGACCGCCCTGCGGTTCGTCCCGACCATGCAGCACCGGGCCAACCAGGTGCTGGACGCCCAGCGGGCCCGGGGCGCGAAGATCGACGGCGGGATGATCGGTGCGATTCGCGCCTACACCACGATCATGGTGCCGCTCTTCTCCACCGGCATCCGGATGTCCGAGGAGTTGGCCGCCGCGATGCTCAACCGCGGCTACGGCATCACCCGGCAACCCACCGCGCTGACCATCCTGCGCCCGACCTGGCGTGATCCCGCCATAGCCGCGGTGACCGCCGTGGTGGTCGGCGTGGTCGTCTGGGCCCGGCTGACGGGGTGGGGATCGTTGTGACCACTGTAGAACCGATGAATGGAGTACCCGACATGACCGACCGAGCGACGCTGGACACCGTGACCACGGCGGACCGGGCACGGGGCTGCCTAGCCGGGGTCGCGCTCGGCGACGCCATGGGCATGCCCGGCGAGCTGTGGCCACGCCAGCGGGTCGTGTCGACCTTCGGCTGGATCGACCGTTTCCTTCCCGGCCCGGACGGCCACTTCGTGGTGGACGGCTTCGTCGCCGGCCAGGTCACCGACGACACGCAGCAGACGTACATGCTTGCCGAGGCGATCCTCGCCGCAGGCGGCACCGTGGACACCGCCGTGGTCGCCCGGCACCTCGTCGAGTGGGCCGACCGGGTGGGGGCGAGCGAGGGCAACTTCCTCGGCCCCAGTTCGGCCCAGGCGATCCGGCGGCTCCGGGAGGGGGCCGACCCGGCGGAGACCGGCAAGGGCGGGGAGACCAACGGCGCCGCGATGCGGATCGCCCCGGTCGGCCTGCTGCACCGCAGCGAGCGACTCGACGCGCTGGTCGGCGGAGTGGTGGCCGCCTCGCTGATGTCCCACCACACCAGCGTGGCGATCAGTGGCGCCAGCCTCGTCGCGGGCACCATCAGCGCCGCTGTCGAGGCGCCTGACTCGGCCGACCGGCCCACCCGGCTGGCCGAGGCGCTGGAGGTCGGGTACGAGGCGGGCCGGCTCGGCGCGACCCGGGGCGAGCAGGTGGTCAGCCCCTCGGTGGTCCGCCGCGCCCGGTGGGCCGCCGACCTGGCGCGGCAGCCGGGGGACGACGTCGACTTCCTGGCGGACCTCTACGACCTGGTCGGTGGCGGCGTGGCGACCGCCGAGACGGTGCCCGCCGCGGTCGGTCTGCTGGTCCGCTCGGACGCGGACCCGGTGCGCTGCGCCGTGCTGGCGGCGAACCTCGGCGGGGACACCGACACCATCGGTGCGATCGCGACCGGGATGGCCGGCGCGGTCAGCGGGTTCTCCGCCATCCCCCGGGACCTGTTCGACCAGCTCCGGGCGGTCAACGGGATCGACCCCGTAAAGCTCGCCGACGCGCTGCTCGACCATCGTCACTGACCTGCCGTCGGGTGCGGTCCTCGGCGACCCGCACGGGACGGGCGACCCGCCGTACTCGTGCTTCGGCAAGGTCACCGGCCGCCATGGACGTTGGAGGTCACGTGGGGGTGCCGTTCGCGCGGCACCGTCCGTGACGTCCCCGTCCACTGGCGGCCGCCGCCCGATGCGCCTACTGGGCGGCGCTGGAGTTCGGTAGACCCCGCATGGCGTTGCTCTCGGCCGGAAAGCTCGGACAACCTTCTCGGTCGATGGGATTCACGGCAGGATCTCGACGTACCCGTCGGTTCCGTGCACGCGAATCCGCTGCCCGTCCCGGATCAGCTTGGTCGCATGGTCCACACCGACGACGGCGGGCAGGCCGTACTCCCGGGCGACCACCGCCCCGTGGGTCATGAGGCCGCCCGCCTCGGTCACCAACCCCTCAACCGCGACGAACAGGGGTGACCAGCTCGGGTCGGTGTAGGCGGTGACCAGGATGTCGCCTGGTGCGAGATCGGCCTCGGACATGTCCAGGATGACCCGAGCCCGCCCCTCGACGATTCCACCGGAAACCGGGAGGCCGACCAGCGCGTCGTGCGGCACGTCGTCCCGTCGGTACGCCCCGGCGATACCTTCCCCATCCGACGTGAGCACCCGGGGCGGTGTGAGCGCTTGATACGACCTGAACGCGTCCTTGCGCCGCCGGATGAGCTGATCATCCGCCTGGTTCTTGCGCACGACGTCGTGAAGCTCCTGGAACGTCAGGTAGAAGCTGTCTTCCTTCTCGCGAAGCACGTTGGCCTGCACGAGGCGCTCGGCCTCTGCGAGCAGGGCCTGCTTGTAGACGAAGTAGCGGCTGACAATGGCGTACTTCGGATACTCCCGGTACCCGATGAAGGTGCGGACCCGGTCGATCATTCGCTTGGTTTCTTCGGCTTTCCGTTCCCCGTCCGGCAGGGCCCGCAAGCGCTCGAGGATGTCGTGTTCCTTCTTCTCCGCTTCCTGGCGTCCTTGCTCGAAGCGCCGCTTGCGAGCGCCCGGCTCGAAGTTCCTGATGTTGTCGAGGATGAGGGGCACCAGCGTGGTGGGGCGTTCGCTCCAGCGTGGCCTCGTGATGTCGATCTCGCCGACGCAGCGCATGCCGTACCTGTCGAGGTAGGTGCTGATGGCGTCCCGCGCATCCCGGCCGCCCGGGAGTGCGGCCAGCTCGTCCAGGAAGCCTTCGTCCTCGACCTCCTGCAGGAAGGTCACGACCTCCGGATGCGGGCGGATGACGTCGGCGACGTCCAGGAGCGCCAGCCCCATCTCCGACGTGACGTTGTGGGGCGCGGACAACGTGAGCGTGTCGGCCGCGTTCTTTTCGCTCAGCCACGCCTGCAACTGCTCGTTGAGCCACCACGAGGCTTCCATCCCCGCCATGATCACCTGCATGCTCCGCGGATCGCCGAGAAGCTGCTTGTGCTCCTGGAAGGAGGCCAAGAGGAAGTCGAACAGCGCCGGCCCGGATTTCGTCGCGATGTCGCGCTGCAAGGTGGCGATGGACGCCTGGCTGCGTTCGATCAGGTCGGTGACGATGGCCGGATCGGTCTCAACCGGTCTGGGGGCGCCGCCGCCGGCGGGCGGCCCTGGTGGACCCGGATCGGGCAGTGACGGGACGAAGTCGCCGCGGTCGATGATGGTCTCCAGCGCGTCCCTGGTCAGCGGATCGGATCTTCCCACGGCCTCCAGCAGGCCGGCGCGGCTCGACGGCGATGCCAGGGCCCGGGTGACGTCGACGAACAGTCGACCACCGGCGTCGTGCATCGGCGCGAGGGCCGTCAACTGCCACACGGAGAGCCCCAGGGGCTTCATGGGGTCCGTCATCATCTGCTGGTGACCGACGGAGACGTAGACGTGGTCGGCTCCGTCGCCGGTCTCGGGGACGGGGAACAGCGTGGTGATGGGCCGGCTCTGGACGAACTGGAAGTCATCGTCGACCAGGCACCATTCGATGTCCTGCGGGTGGCCGAAGTGGGCTTCGATCCGCCGGCCCAGCTGCACCAGCCGCACGACCTGTGCATCCGCCAGCGCCGGCTGCTCCTGCCGCTCCGGTTCGACCGCCTGTTCCTTCGTCCCGCCAGCCGGCAGGGCGTGGATGGCTAGTCGCTTGGGGGCGATCGCCCTGTCGATGATCACACCGTCGCGCACCTTGTAGCCGTCCGCGTTCACCAACCCGGAGACCAGAGCCTCGCCGAGGCCGAAGCTGGCCTCCACAGCGGCGACCCTCCGGTTGGACGTGACGGGGTCGGCCGTGAACAGGACGCCGGCCACCTGCGGGAAAACCATCTTCTGCACGACAACGGCCATGTGGACCGCGCGGTGGTCGATGCCGTTGCGCTGACGGTAGGTCACGGCCCGCTCGGTGAACAGCGAGGCCCAGCAGCGGCTGACGTGCTGGAGGATCGCCGTCAGCCCCATGACGTTCAGGTACGTGTCCTGCTGCCCTGCGAAGGAGGCCGTCGGCAAGTCCTCTGCCGTCGCGCTGGACCGGACGGCGTAGGCAGCTCGCTCACCCACCTGGGTGAGCGCCCGGGCGATCGCTGCCGCCACATCGTCGGGGAGGACGATCGCTTCGATGGTCCGGCGGATCTCCGCACTGAGGGTGCGGATCGACTCCCGGTCGTCCGGCTTCAGCCGCGACAGCTGATCGAGCCGGCCGTCGATCGACGGCGCTTCGGCCATGATCCGCCGGAAGGCGTCCGTTGTCACGCAAAAGCCAGCCGGCACCCTGATGCCGTCGATCCGCGACAACGCCCCCAGGTGCGCGCCCTTGCCGCCGACGATCGCGACCTGCGTCTCGTTGACCTCTTGGAGATTCAACACGTACTGCTCGGTCATCGCGATACCTCCGAGGCAGCCGTCCTCCGCCGCACTCCACCGAACGGGCGGATCAGCCGCGTCTCGAGTTCGGTCCAACCTTCTGCGGTTGCGCTCGACTCTGCCTGCCTTCCCCGGTGACGGTTTGCTGGCCGCTCCGCCCATTCGGGCGGTGCGCACACCCCCATCCCCGCGCCGATCGGCCGCAACCGCACCAGGAACGCGACCAGCGGTTCGACGTCACCGCGCCTCCCATGGGTCGTCAACGTACGCACGTCGTGCCCTCATTTCTTCGCCCGTTCCTTGCGTCCGGCCGACGATTCTGCGGTAAGCCCCGGGTCTTGCGGCAAGCCCCCCAGTGCGATATACGTTAAAGTGGGAACGTTCACTTTGTTGTTCGCTGCGGTCTGAAGCCCTCCTTTGAAGCGGTGGCATGGCGCGAACGAAATGTTCTCCCTTTCTTCGGCAAACCCGAACGCGAGCCGCGTCCCTCGCGACGCTGCTCCCACACCCGAGCCCGGCCTGGCCCGGCCTGACCGAAGCCGTCCACTGGCTCATCCTCGACGAACTCGGACCCACCGCCCGACGACGACTACCTCACCCGCCCCCGATCGCATGAAGGAGAGAGCATTGACATCCTCCCGGCCCTGAAGGACTCCGTTGGGAAATCCTCGAAGTGGATGTCTGGGACGTTTCAGGTGGTGGGTTCGAGTCGGGCGAGGTGGCTGGTTCTGGTTCGGCCGAGCGGTGTGCTGGTGAGCCAGGCGTCAACGCGGGCGATGTTGACGGCGGCAGTGGCGAAGAGGTGACCGAGGTGGGTCTTGTCCATGGAGGTGTAGCGGGTGTGCCGGATGCCGGTGCGCCGGACCGTCTGGGAGATTGTGGCCTCGACTCCGGCGCGGAT